>JABHAA010000084.1 GCA_018674495.1 Rhodospirillaceae bacterium
CAGGTTCTGGCGAATTATCTGAAGAACGAATATCCGCAGACCGTGGCGGTGGTGCTATCGAAGATCAAGCCGGATCACGCTTCCCGGGTTCTGGCGGTGCTGCCGGAAAATTTCGCCATGGAAGTGATCATGCGGTTGCTGCGCATGGAGACGGTGCAAAAGGAAATCCTGGACGGCGTCGAGAAGACCCTGCGCACAGAGTTTATGTCGAACCTGGCCTCGACCCAGCGCCAGGACAGCCACGAGCAGATGGCCAATATCTTCAACAGTCTGGACCGCTCGACCGAGAATCGTTTCATGGGCGCTCTCGAAGAACGCAACCGGGAAAGCGCCGAGCGTATCAAGGGCCTGATGTTTACCTTCGAAGATTTGGCGCGCATCGATCCGTCGGGCGTGCAGGCGCTCCTTCGCCAGGTCGAGAAAGAACAGCTGGCTATCGCCCTGAAGGGCGGCTCGGACGACATCAAGGATTTGTTCTTCAAGAACATGTCGGAACGCGCTGCCAAGATGATGCAGGAAGATATGGAGGCCATGGGCCCGGTGCGCTTGAAGGAGGTCGACGAGGCCCAGAGCAACGTGGTGCAGACCGCCAAAACCCTCGCCGATGCCGGCGAAATTGTCATCTCCGGCGGCGGCGAAGAGGACGAGCTGGTTTTTTAACGGTTATAGATTGGGCGCCCAGTTCTCTATTCGCCGACGCAGTTCGCTACCGCATCATATTCGAATTTACGCGGGAACCAGCTTGGGCTCACAAAGATGCCGACGCCGGCGATGCCTTGCTGCTTGTTGCGCGGAATGCGGAATGTCATCTGCTGGGAGCCACGCATGCGAAGGCGCCTTTTGACAAGCAATCCTTTGGTATCGATGCGGTGGATATTAATCTCCCCCAGCCTTGGCCAACGATCACCCACATTGGTGAGCTTGAAGCTGGCCTGACCGCCGCTGCATTCTGCCTCGACCTCGATTTCCATCTGATCGCCGCTGATTACCGCCCTGGTTGGCGCGCCAGATGCCGTTTCCAATGACGCTTCGCCGCTGCCGTCCCCGGTGTTGCCGGCCTCGGCATTCGCTTGCATGCATTCCAGCACCTCAATCCGCTTTTCGATTTTGCCGACATGGGATTCCAAGGTTTTGCCGCGCAATGTGATACCGCGCGATTTGACCACCCGGGCCCGGCCATTTTCGGAGCTTCGCTTCATGCTGGCGTGATGCGTTTTCCATCGCTTGATATATTTATCCCAATCTCCGTTATAGCGTTTGGCTACGGCGCTTTTTACCGCCGTTGGCGTTTTGCTCCACCAATCGGCTTGCGGCAGCGGATCGCATTTACCGGCTACGGGCCGGGCGCGCGGCTGGTTGTTGGCATCGTCACCGCCGGCCGCCGTTTCCAATGATTCGAGACTATTATTACTGTTCTGGGCATCACGCAGACATTTCAACACCACGACCCGCTTTTTGACCATGGTAACATGGACAGCAAGGGTCGGGCCCTTAAGGGTTCTGTTTTGCGACTTGATCAGGCGCGCCTCGCCGTTTTCCAAACTGCGCTGCAAGGAGCCGCCATAGCGGTTCCAACTGGCGATATATTTGTCCCAATCGCCCTTGTAGCGCTTATTCACCATGCCGACGACTTTGGCAGAATCATTGAGCCACCAGGCAACATTGGGAAAGGCGCCGCAGTTATAAGCGCTAATGATTTTTTCGGTGGCGATGGTTTCCTCGGCGGCTGTTCCAGCAGCCGCATGGGCGCCGAGTGCCGCAGCAAAACTGATGCCAAGCACTGGAACCAGCGCGAGCGCAAAGCATGACATTGATGTTTTCACGGATACATCTATTTCATTTTATGTAAGTTGACGTAATTATAGCACATAGGTAGTGCCATTAAAGTTGTGGATTACCTCTAATGGGCATGTGGTAATTCATTGCAAAATTAATGCAAATTACAGGCCAAGTAGGTCAAGATTTTACTCTAGTAGCCTTTATATCAGCGCACGACCATGACCGAGTTTTTCGCATACTCCATCACCTTGAAGGCCACGCTTCCCATAAAAAAGCGCTTGATACCAGTAACGCCGGTATCGCCGGTGACAATCAGCGAATAATCCGAACCCGCCGTGATGATTTCTTCGACCGGATTGCCGACGCGGGTAATAACCTCGCGCGGCTCGATATCCAAGGAGCGAACCAATTCGGCGGCCTTGTCCACATTATATCTGGCTTCCGCTTCGCCGTCGGCGCTGAGGGCGACCGACAGGATGGACAGATGCCCGGCCCCGGTCCGCTTGACCAGGCCGGCTGCTTTGCGGATCATGTCCATGGCCCGCTCCGAGCCGTCGGTGCACAGCAAATGGCCCTTACCCCCCTCCAAATCGCGGGTCACCAGCACTGAACAGGGCGCATGCACCGCCACTTTTTCGGCCACCGCCGGATCCCAAAGGGAAATTCCCTTACCGCCCCAGCGGCCCGAGCCGCCGATGATAATCAGATCGTAGGGGCCCAATTCGTACTGATCCAGAATGCCAGCCGCCACCGACGGCGCTACTTTCAGCTTAAGAACGATAGATTTGCCGCTGGAATGGCGGTACTCGGTCTTGTTGTCGCCTAAGGGATCGCCCTGCACATCGGTGTGGGAGGTTTCCTCCGCCCAATCCGCTTGCGCGTCATAGTTTTCCATCAGGCGGTCGCGGCCCTTTTTCAAATATTGGATGCCAGGCAGTTCCAGCCCCCAATTCATCATATTTTCGCGCGCCACGCGGACCTGCAGGCCACCGGTGCGCATACCCTGATCCACGGGCCGGACATAGAATAAAATTATATCGGCGTCGGACTGGCGGCCCACATCGGCGGCATAGTTCAGGCCAAGATAGGAATCCTCTCCGCCGTCGATGCAGACGAGAATTCGAAACCGATCCTTTCTGACCTCAATAATGTTCTCAAGGTCATTGTTATTGTCTGCCATCAATGTCTATCACTCCCACTCCCGGGTTTCGGGTTCCGTTATAACCCCAGGATGGGCCAATAAAAGCTCGCCGCCAACAACATTATTATGATCGAAGTGAGCGCCATTTTCCAACCCGCTTTAAGAAAATCGGTGACTTTCAAATAGCCGGACGCATAGACAATGGTACAGGCGGGCGCCGCAAACACGGTCAGGTAGCCAAATCCGGTGGATACCGCAGTCACGAACCCAATCAGAATCGGGCTTTCTTCGGCAGCGATGGCGACTTTAAGCATGATCGGTCCCAGCACCGCGACCGACGCGCCAGCCGACATGGTGTTGGCAATCGTCGTGGTCAGCACCGAAATGGCGGCCCACAGCCCGATGCCATTTTCGATGCCGAACGGTCCCAAAAGACCCAAAAAGCTCTCCGCAACCCACAGGGCGGCTCCGGAATCCTTCATTTCAATACCGAGCGATATGGCCGCGCCGTACAAAAGCACCACGCCCCAGTTGACGCCCGAATTGATATCCTCCCAATGCACCAGACCGGCGATGAGGAACGCCGTCGCGCCAAGGAGGGCGATGGTCCCCATGCCGACACTGTCAGAAAGAAAAATCCAGCCCAGCAAGGTCATTACAAAAAGAAAAATGGCGACCCAGTCGGCTCTTTTCATGGAGCCCTGTTCCTCGACCTGTTTGCGCAGGCGAACAACGGCCCGGGACAAATCCTTGTATTCGGGCTTGAACGTCATAAACAGGATGAGGGTGACGAACGGCAACTGGATCAGGAACAAAGGATAGGCGAAGATGATCCAGCGCACATATCCCATCAGATATTTGATCGTTTCAGGGTTGGAGGGATCGAAAAAGAACTCCCGCCAATAGCCGATCATGATGGCGTTTCTGGCGCCGCCCGACGGCGTAGCAATGGCCGCGACCGAAGCGCCATAGGCCACCGACAGCAAAATCACGGCAGCCAAGCCGCGCACTTTTTTGGGATCGTCCGACGTCAGCATGATTAGCGTCATGCCCACCGGCAGCATCATGGCGGCCACCGTATGTTCGCCGATAAACGACGCCATCAAACCCGATACGACGGAAATACCCAAACATACCCGGGTTGTCTTTGTGCCGGTAATCCTGACGATCACCCAGGCGATGCGCCGGTCCAACTTCTGCTTGACCACGGCAACGGCCAGCATCAGCGAGCCCATGATGAAAAGCACCGAATCGTTCCAAAGGGTTTTGGCGACGGCCGAGGAATCGTGGCCCAGGATGAATATCTGGCCAAGGATGATCAGCAACGCAACGCCCGGCAACGGGATCGGCTCGGTGATGAACATGATCGTCGCCGACACCGACATGGCAAGCACGATCATGCCTTCGCGGTTGAGGCCATCGGGCAACGGCAGCGTCGCAATGGCGGCACCGACAGCCAGCGCGATGATGAACCAGCGTTTATCCCAAAGATAATGGACGGCAAAATCGTAAAGCAACTTGCCCAATTGCTCACTTAGGCCGGGCGCCGAGACTATTTCTAAATCTTCGGCGTTCTGGCTCGTGCTAGTCATTCTCTAAGTCCTGGTAAATATCAGCAAATTTGGGCATCAGCCGGCTGCCGCACGGAGTGCATTGATCGCCGCCTCGTACCCGCCATCGCCGCCGAACACGGCGCTGCCGGCAACCACCACATCGGCGCCGGCATCGGCTATTGATTTGATATTGTCCGGCTTAACACCGCCGTCCACTTCCAACTCGATGGCACGGCCATCGATCATGGCGCGAACGCGGCGGATCTTTTCCAATTGGGATGGGATGAAGCTTTGCCCGCCAAAGCCGGGATTGACAGTCATCACCAGGATCAGATCGATATCGTCCAGCAGCGGCGCCAGCACGCTTTCATCTGTTCCAGGATTGATCGACACGCCGGCCTTTAGCCCGAGCCCGCGTATCACCTGAACGCTTCGGTGGATATGCTTGTCGGCCTCGGCATGCACGGTGATGATGTCGGCGCCGGCATCGGCATATTCCTGCAAGTAGGGCGCCGCAGGATCGATCATCAAATGCACATCGAAAGGCTTATCGCTGGACGCCCGGACGGCTTTTATGATGGGCGGGCCGAACGTCAGGTTGGGAACGAAATGGCCATCCATCACATCAATATGAATGTAGTCGGCGCCCGCCGCATCGACGGCGGCAACCTCTTTGCCAAGCTTCGCGAAATCGGCGGACAATATGGATGGGGCGATTTTCATCTTGTGCTTAACTACAATTGCAGAAGTTTCGGATCAGTTAATCTTCGGATCCAGGCTGCCGTCCTGATAGCGCTTGGCCATATCGGAAATGGAAATTGGCTTGATTTTGCCCGCCTGGCCGGCGGTCGAGAAACGCTCATAGCGTTCAATGCAAACCTCGGTCATGGCTTCCATCGCCGGCTTGTTGAATTTCCGGGGATCGAACTCAGCCCGGTTCTCGGCCGCCACTTTGCGGTACATGCCGGTCATCGCCATGCGGTTGTCGGTATCGATATTCACCTTGCGCACGCCGTGTTTGATGCCAACGACTACCTCTTCGACGGGCACCCCATAGGTCTGCGGCATGTCGCCGCCATTGGCATTGATCAAGTCCTGCAATTCCTGGGGCACCGCCGAGGAGCCGTGCATGACCAGATGCGTGTTCGGCAGCCGCTCGTTAATTTTCTTGACCACGTCCATGGCCAGGATATCGCCGGTGGGCTTGCGCGTGAATTTGTAGGCGCCGTGGGAGGTGCCGATGGCGACTGCCAGGGCATCCACTTTCGTCTTGGCGACAAAGTCGGCAGCCTCGTCCGGGTCCGTGACCAGCATGTCGGTATCCAGCTTACCCTCGAAACCGTGGCCGTCTTCCTTTTCGCCCTCGCCGGTCTCCAACGAGCCGAGGCAGCCGAGCTCGCCCTCCACCGAAACGCCGACGGCGTGGGACATATCGACCACCGCTTTGGTGGTATCGACGTTGTATTCATAGGACGATGGCGTCTTGGCGTCTTCTTCCAAAGAGCCATCCATCATCACCGAGGAAAAACCGTTCTCGATGGCCGACGCGCAGGTGTCGGTATTGTTGCCGTGATCCAGATGCATGCAGATCGGGATATTGGGATACATCTCCACCGCCGCCTCAATCAGATGGCGCAAGACAATGTCGTTGGCGTAGGAGCGCGCGCCCCGGCTCGCCTGCAAAATAACCGGCGCGTCGGTTTTTTCGGCGGCCACCATGATCGCCAGCATCTGCTCCATATTGTTGATATTGAAAGCCGGAACGCCGTAATCGTTTTCCGCCGCGTGGTCCAATAATTGCCGCATGGAAACTAATGCCATATCCACCTCCTCATTTTCAAATTGCCGCCCCCCCTATTTGATCCGCTCGATGACCTTGGCCGCCACCGCTTCGGCGGTTATGCCAAAATGCGCGTACAAATCATCCGCCGGCGCCGATGCGCCGAAGCCGGTCATGCCAACGAACGCATCGCTGTCCGAAATATACCGGTCCCAGCTCTGGCCGATGGCCGCTTCGATACCAACGCGGACACAATCTTCGCCCAGCACGCTGGCCCGGTAGGCGGCGTCCTGGATATCGAATAATTCGAAGGACGGCATCGAGACCACTGCCGCTGATATCCCATCAGAGCTGAGCATGTCCCTTGCCGCCAAAGCAATCTCCACCTCGGAGCCGGTCGCCAAAATGGTCGCGGCGCGCGCACCCTCGGCATCCTGAACAATATAGGCGCCCCGAGCGCACAGGTTCTCTTCGCCATATTCGGCGCGCAATGTGGGCACCCCTTGGCGGGTCAGGGCCAGCACCGAAGGCCCGTCCTTGCGTTCCAGCGCCAACTGCCAGCATTCGGCGGTTTCCACCACGTCGGCGGGCCGGAACACAGCAACGCCGGGAATGGCGCGCAAACTAGCCAGGGTTTCCACCGGCTGATGGGTGGGTCCGTCCTCGCCAAGGCCGATGGAATCGTGGGTCAGCACATAGATCACCCGCTGGCCCATCAACGCCGACAGGCGCAGCGCCGGGCGCAGATAATCGGCAAATACCAAGAAGGTGCCGCCGTAAGGAACCACGCCGCCATGCAGCGCCAATCCGTTCATCACCGCCGCCATACCGAACTCGCGCACCCCGTAATGGATGTATTTGCCGGCGTAATCACCGGCGGTTATGACATCGGAGCCCTTGGCCATGGTCAGGTTGGAGCCGGTCAAATCGGCCGAGCCGCCGATCAATTCGGGGATCGCCTCATTGAGCACTTCCAACACTTCGGCAGAGGATTTGCGTGTCGCCCAACCGGGCGCATCTTCAATCACCTTGCGCTTGAACTCGGCCATGGCCGCCTGCCAGCCGTCTTCTAATTCCCCCGCCGCCAGACGTGTGAACCTGTCCCCATCGTCAGAGCCGGCCAGCCGGCCAGCCCAATCTTGCCGCAATGCAGCGCCGGCGGAACCGGTCTCGCGCCAAGCATCCAAAATCGTACCCGGCACCTCAAACGCATCGTAAGGCCAATCGAGAGCATCCTTGGCGGCGTCTATCTCATCCGATCCCAGCGGCGCGCCATGAGTGGCGGCGGTGCCGGCCTTGGTCGGCGCACCATAGCCGATCACCGTTTTACAGGCGATCAGGCTGGGCCGGTCGGCGTCCTTGGCTGCGGCGATCGCGGCTTCGATGGAATCAGGATCGTGACCATCGACGGCGGCCACGTGCCAGCCGCTCGCTTCGAAGCGTTGCAACTGATCGTCGGACACGGTCTTGTCGGTGGCGCCGTCGATGCAGATGCCGTTATCGTCAAACAGCACGATCAATTTCGCCAAGCGCAGATGCCCTGCCAGGGAGATCGCTTCGTGGCTGATGCCTTCCATCAGGCAGCCGTCGCCGGCAATCACATAGGTGTGGTGGTCAACCAAATCATCACCGAAGCGGGCATTCATGATGCGCTCAGCCAGCGCAAAGCCGGCGGCCATGGTCAGGCCCTGGCCGAGGGGGCCGGTGGTCACTTCGATGCCGGGCGCGTGGCCATATTCCGGATGGCCGGCGGTGATCGAGCCCAACTGGCGGAATTTTTTAATCTGGTCCAGGCTCATTTCCGGATAGCCAGTGAGGTACAGCAGCGAATAGAGCAGCATGGAGCCATGGCCCGCCGACAGAATAAAACGGTCCCGGTCCGGCCAATCGGGGTTGCCAGCGTCGAATTTTAAAAAGCGGGTAAAAAGCACGGTCGCCACATCGGCCATGCCCATCGGCATGCCGGGATGGCCGGAGTTGGCTTTTTGGATGGCATCGGCGGTAAGAAAGCGGATGGCGTTGGCGAGATTAGCATGGGTCGCGGCGGGGCCGGCGTCGGCAAGGGCGGCTTGATCAGGGGGCATATACGCGCTCCGAGGCGGTCGAGACTGGGCATGGATCCGCCAACGCTGGCGAATGCGGGACCGTGGAATTTAATGGGTTCTCTAGCATGCTTGGAATGCCGCGTCGAATCCCCATCGGGGACCGGAAAAAACGAAGGAAACAAACGGGTTTATGGGGGCGGTATACGCCCCGGCCAAGACCTCCGCAAGACCCTATTCACGAATCGGTAATGTAAAATACCCGGCGCCTATTTTGCGCCCGCCCGGAGGGTGAAAATGGTGGGTTTGCAGCGCCCATAATTTGCCGCTATCAACGCATCGGTTTTCCCAATTTTCGCATCGAAAGGTCCGCCAACTATGCGCTTCGCTTCCTTTGAAATTAATGACCGCGCCTCATACGGTTTGGTCCGCGGCGACAGCATCATCGATCTGGGCCCGGAATTCGGCGCCCGCTATCCCAGCCTGAAAGCGGCGATTGCCGATGATGCACTTAGCCAGCTCGGCGCCTGGGCCATGGATCAACCTGGCGGATTGGCGCTGTCATCGATCCAATACCTTCCCGTCATACCGGACGCCGACCGTGTCGCCTGCTTTGGGCTGAATTACCGCAAACGCAATCCGGCCGGCGGCGACGTCACCGAGATGGAATTTCCAACCATATTTTTGAAAGCCTCCGGCGCGCTGGTGGGCCATGACCAGCCGATGATCAAATCGGTGCATTCGGACTGCTTCGATTATGAGGCCGAGCTGGGTCTGATCATCGGCAAGCCAGGGCGCAACATTGCAAAGGAAAACGCCCTCGATCACGTTGCCGGATTTACCTGCTTCAATGACGGCTCCATGCGCGACTGGCAAAAACACTCCACCGTCGCCGGCAAGAATTTCACCGCGTCGTCGTCGGTGGGCCCGTGGATGGTGACCCCGGACGAGATTGAAAACGTGGACGCGTTCCGCGTCATCTCCCGCCTCAACGGTAACGAGATGCAGAACGACACCATCGATATGATGTTCTTCTCGATCACCGAGCAGATCGAATATCTCTCCAAGATCATGGAGCTGCACCCCGGCGACATCATCGCCACCGGCTCGCCCGAAGGCTCCGGCGGCCAGCGCGAGCCGCAAGTATTCATGAACCCCGGCGATGTGATTGAAATTGAAGTACCCGGCGTCGGCCTGCTCTCCAACCCGATCGTCGGCGACGGATTGGAAGCCTAGCCTCTTTAAGATTGCCCATCCCGTTCCGCTAGTTTAGTGAACCCCGATCATTTGACATTTTTGGGGAGTGAAACGTAATGGATGGGAAAATCGCCTTTGAGGAGCATATGTCGATCCCCGAAACCCTGGAGGACGCCAAGATGTTCGCCGGTGGTTCCGCCGATTGGAAAAGTTTCCAAGAAGAAATTCTCGACATCGGCGAAATTCGTCTCAACCATATGGACGAAAACGGCATCGGCTTCACCATCCTGTCGCTGAATGCGCCGGCGGTGCAGGCCATCCTGGATACCGATGAAGCCATCCTGATTTCCAAAAAGGCCAACGATCACTTGGCCGAGCAGGTGGCCAAAAACCCGGACCGTTTCGCCGGTTTCGCGGCGCTGCCCATGCAGGACCCGGACGCGGCCGCCGAAGAGCTAACCCGCTGCGTCAAGGATTTCGGCTTCGTCGGCTCCCTGGTCAACGGTTTTACACAAAAAGACGTGCCCGACAGCGCCATCTATTTCGACACCCCCGACTATTCCGATTTCTGGTCGGTGGTCGAAGATCTGGACGTGCCCTTTTACTTGCACCCGCGCACCCAGATACCGGCCCGCGCGCAGCCCTACGAAGGCCATCCGTGGCTCTTGTCCTCACCCTGGGGTTTTGCCCGGGAAACCTCTCTGCACGCGCTCCGCATGTGCGGCTCCGGCATGTTCGACAAACATCCGAAATTGAAGATCGTTATCGGCCATATGGGCGAACATATCCCCTATGATCTTTGGCGTATCGATGCGCGCATGCGCTTCTCGCCCCGGGGCTATACCGGCAAGCGCCCGCTCGGCGAATATTTCCTGGACCATTTCCACGTGACTACAAGCGGCAACTTCTCCGATCCCACCTTCAAATGCTGCCTCGAAGTTTTGGGCCCGGACCGGCTTCTTTTCTCAGCCGATTACCCGTTCGAGCGCATGAGCGACGCGGCGGAATGGTTCGACGCAGCGCCCATCTCGGACGCGGAGAAAAAGCAAATCGGCCGCGACAACGCTATCAAGCTGTTTAAGCTAGACTTGGATTAACGGCGCGGCCCGCATGACCTGAATTGTCTGCGGGCCATTCCGATTACATTTCCCCCGTCGCCAGCCACTTGGCACAGTCGGCGCCCAACTCTTCGTCCGCGCGCGTCTCATACATAGCGACATCCTCTTCGGTGAGGGTATCGCGCCAGCGGTCGTTGGTGCCTTTGTTGACGAAAGTCTCGGCGCCGCCGGCCCAGAGCGAGCCTTGCAAGGGAGCGCTCTCTTGCGCGTTATGCTTCATGTAGTCGAAGGTGCAGTGCAGCACCATCTCTTCCCACTTGCTTTCATCGACCTCGCATTCGAGAAATTCGCCCAACTTTCGCATCTCGCCTTCCATGTCGTTCTTGAGGTTCTGGTAATGCAGCATCATGACGTTGGGCAGATCACGCACCGCCCACCAGGCGCGCACATTTTCCCAGAAAGGCCAGAACGGATAGCCTTCCCGGTTGAACCAATCGTGAAAATATTCGCGCATATCATCGGTGGTCGGCTTTTGAATAACCGGGCCCATATCGGGCAATTCTTCCAGCGCTTCATAGACCCAATCGAGCATATTGACGTGGTGGTTATGGGTGCTCCAAACGGAATCCCGCCCGTCGCGGCCCACATAGATATATTTGGCATTGGGTGAGAATACCAAGGCATCCACAGGCAGGTGAGTTTTTAGGAAACGCCGGTGCTCTTGCGCTTCCAGCAAGGGCTTCTTGACCTCCAACGGCGGCAGGCGGAAATCCACCCACATGGACATATCGCCCACCGGCAATCCGACGGTCTGACCCTTGAAAATAAATTGGGCAACGATCTGCTGCACCCAGGTGGTGCCCGATTTGCCCCAGGTGGCAATGATGATGTCGTCGTCGCGAAATTTGAAATCGTTCCAATAGGTGGAATCCATGCAGTACATCTGCAATTCGCGGCTCTTTTCGGGCCATGTGATATCACCGTCCATGATCTTGGCTCCCCTCGGTTATCGCTGTAAATTTGTTGCGGACATTTTAAGGCGGTAACCGAATAGACGGCAAGTGGCCAATGGAATGCGATGTATGGATGTTGGCGCTTGGCGAAGGAATTGCTTAAGCTGTCCAGCAACCATCGGAGATACCGTCTATGCATTTCGGAATTTTTTCTAACGGATTTCGCCCGCATACCACTGCCGCCCAATCCTATGACGAAGACATTCGGGAAATCGTGTTGGCCGATAAGTTAGGCTTCCGGGACGTCTATATCAGCGAGCATCATGGCGAGCCGCCCTACATAAATCGCGTCGATACCATCCCGGTGCCGGAATTGATGATGTGCAAGGCAGCCGCGCTAACCACGCAAATCCGCATGGGCTCCGCAGTTAGGCTGGCGCATATTCAGCACCCGCTTGATGTCGCCATACAAGGAGCGGTGACCGAACATCTTCTCGGCAAAGGCCGTTTTATTTTCGGGTTTGGAACCGGATTTCCATCACCGCTTTTCTCGGAAGAGCGCGGCCTGACCTTCGAAGACCGCCACGCGCGCCTCCAAGAATCCCTCGAATTCATTGAGAAGTGCTGGACCAGCGATGAGATTTTCGACTGGGACGGCGAGCATTGGCAAGCCAAAGGCGTGGTCGCACTGCCCAAACCCTTGTCCGGCGCCCATATGCCCATGGTGACGGCCACGGATACCGAAGCCATCATTAAAATGTCCGCCGAACGAGGCTATGGGATGCTGACCGCATTTTTGGAAAGCGCCGAGCGAGTGCGCGCCAAAGGCGACCAATATGAACAATTCGCAGGCGCAGCCGGCATTGCCGGGGCACGCAAAAACATATTGGCGTCCCGTTGTGTCTATGTTGCCGATAGTTACGAAGAAGCCTTGGAAGATTTGCGCCCCGCAGTCGCCTACGAGACCAGCATCCAGGCGGAGCGCGGCTTTCTGAAGGTGATCAAAAAACTGCTCAACCTTGACGTTCCCAACGACGAACGTGCGATTGACGTGCTGGCCGGAGCCGGACTTTACTTGCTTGGCGAGCCGGACCGGATCGCCGGCCAAATCCGGGATTTATATGAGGCGTCCGGCGGGTTTGGCACGTTCCTGATCGTATCGGGAAAAGATTGGGCTAGCTCTGAAAAGCGCGCGCGCTCCATGACCCGGTTCATGGAAGAGGTGGCGCCCCAGCTGCGGCACCTGGAGCCGGAAGACGCCGCCGGGTAGAAACTTTCCCGCGCGCTTGATCTGCTGCGCTAGCCACTCCTCTTACATAGAGGAAACCAATTTCTGGCTGAATTTGCAGACGAAAAATGATCTCTTGAGATATGACCAGGAACGTGGCGCAGCGACAAAGCTCGAAGTCCAGGTTCCAGCCTCAGACTAAATAATTCCACCGCTCCGTCTTCTAAGTCGGCGGGGCTGATTTTTTGTCGGCGTGGGCTTTGTACTTCATATCGGTTTCCAGGATATGGCCGCGCAGCCAGGTGCCGAGAAACTCGGATATATCGGCGGCGATTTCCGTTTTTCCACCATGGAACGCCTCGTAAAGCTCATCCAATTGCTCTTCCAGGGCCTGGTGCCTGGCCTCGTGGTCCTTTAAGGCCCGAAAGGGATAGGCGATACGGTGCATGTATTCTTCTTCGCGCTGGAAATGGTATTTGGTGTAGGCGATCAACTGATCAAGGACGTTCGCAATCAGCTCCCCTTCGACTTCCACCGAATAGGCGTAGTCGAAGCGGCTGATCAAATCGATGATGATCTTGTGGTCGTCGTCGAGCCCGTCATTGCCGACACTGAACTCTGCTTTCCATTCCATCAGCGGCTCCCCTGCCATTGATGGGTAGAGCCTATTCAATTTGCGAAACCAGCGCATTGACCGGCATCATATGACCGGCCAGTTATCCATCGTATTGGCAATCAGCCGCCTTCGATCTCTTCGCGCTTGATTTCCAGGGCCAGCCATTCTTCTTCGAAGCCAGCGAGATCGCCCGCCGCCGCGGCCAGTGCGGTGGCGGCGGCATCAAATGTCTGGCGGTCGCGGGCGTAAAGGTCGGTATCGGCGAGCGTATTCTGATGACCCTCAATCTCGCCCTGCAATCGGGCCATTTCATCGGGTATGGTTTTGAGGGCATGGGTTTCCTTGAACGACAGCTTGGCTTTGCCCGGCGCTTTGCCCGCCGGTGATTTACCGACCGCCTTAGATTTCGATTTCACCTCACTCCCCGCACCCGATTGCTGGGCGGCGATGTCGCTGTAGCCGCCTGCATATTCGCACCAGTGCCCCTGCCCTTCGAATGCGATTACCGAAGTGACGATGCGATCGATGAAATCCCGGTCGTGGCTGACCAGCATCACGGCGCCCTGATAATCGGCCAACATTTCCTGCAACAAATCCAATGTTTCCAGATCAAGATCGTTGGTCGGCTCGTCGAGCACCAACAGGTTCGACGGCCTGGCCAGCGCCCGCGCCAGCATGAGGCGGCCACGCTCGCCGCCGGACAGCTCGCCCACCGGCGTGCGCGCCTGTTCCGGCGAAAACAGGAAATCCTTCATATAGCTGATCACGTGCCTGACCTGGCCGCCAGCGCTGACATGGTCACCGCTGCCGCCTGTCAGCGCATCGGAGAGCGTCGAAGCGGCATCAAGACTTTCCCGGGATTGATCGAGGGTCACCATCTGCACCGATGCGCCGAGGCGCACTTTGCCCGTATCGGGCTCTGTAATGCCGGTAAGAATATTGAGCAGCGTCGTCTTGCCGGCGCCGTTGGGCCCGACAAAACCAACCCGGTCGCCGCGCAATATACGCACCGAAAAATCGTCGATGATTTTGGGTCCATCATAGGTTTTGGAGACGCCCTCCGCCTCGGCCACCAGCTTGCCCGATTGCGCAGCAACGGTGGGCGCCAATTTCACATCGCCCGTGACCTGGCGCAGCTCCCGCCTTTGCTGCCGCATCGTTATCAAATCGCCGAGGCGTCGTTGGTTGCGTTTGCGCCTTGCCGTCACCCCATGGATCAGCCAATGGTTTTCCCGGTGAATTTTGCGGTCCAGCTTGTGCCGGTCTGAGGCTTCCTGCTCCAGGATTTCGTCGCGCCATTCTTCGAACGATGCGAAGCCTTTATCGAGGCGCCGGATTTGCCCCCGGTCCAGCCAGACCGTGGCCTTCGACAGGGTTTCCAAAAAGCGCCGGTCATGGCTGATCATGACAATGGCCGAGCCAAGGCTTTGCAATTCGTCTTCCAGCCATTGAATGGCCGGCATGTCCAGGTGGTTTGTGGGCTCGTCCAACAGCAAGATATCCGGCTTGGGCGCCAGCGCCCTGGCCAGCGCCGCACGGCGCGCCTCGCCGCCGGAAAGCCGCTCCGGATTTTCATCGCCGGCCAACCCCAACAGGCCAAGCAAATGCCGCGCACGGTACGGATCATCGCCGGGAGCCAGCCCGTCTTCGGCGTAGTCGAGGACGGTGGCATACCCCGACAGGTCCGGCTCCTGGGGCAAATAGCGAATGGTGGTGCCGGGCTGCACGAAGCGTGCCCCGGCATCAAATTCGACCAGACCGGCGGCGATTTTCAACAATGTCGATTTGCCCGACCCGTTGCGCCCCACCAAGCACAACCGCTCGCCGGCGGACACCATAAGCTCGGCACCCTCAAGCAGCGGCGTGCCGCCAAAGGTGAGCGATATATCGGCAAGGGTGAGGATCGGCGGGGCCATGGGGAGCTTGTATCTTGGTTGGAGCCAAATAAAAAACCCTTACCGATAGAATGCTCTATTCATTTAACGTTAAACGCTATACACTATAGAAATGATCAAGAATTACAAAAACGCCAAGTCTCGCCGCGCACATGAAACCGGCAACCCACGCGGCTTCAAAGGATTGGACAGCGCGCGGGCGATTAAGGTGCTGGATATATTGGACGCGGCAAATAGCATTGATCAATTGCCGAAACTAGCAAGCTATCGGGTGCACAAACTATCCGGTGACCGCGCGGGTCAATGGTCGGTTACGGTTAATTTGCCTTGGGTCGTTTGTTTCACGCCCGATGGAACGGGTGGCTGGCTGGACGTTGAAATAGCCGACTATCACAAAGGCTGATGTGAAGAAGTATTCTGGAAAGGAACAACTGGATGAATGGTAAAAGCCCAAAAAGGATACGCACCCATCCCGGCGAAATCCTAAAGGACGAATTGGAAGCGCTGGGCTTGAGCGTCAATGAATTTGCCCGGCGATTGGGCGTCGATACGCCGCGCATCAATGAAATTGTCCGTTGCCGCCGGGGCGTTACCCCGGACACAGCCTTTAGACTGGCCGAATATTTCGGCGGCGACCCGATGGTCTGGCTAAATCTACAGGCGCACCATGATTTATCGAAATATGAACGAGAACACGGGGAAGCGACCAAGGGTGAAATCCGGGTGCCGTCACCGACATGATGCCGGGACACCGACGAGGGATTGATTTTGCGTTGGGAAAAATGGGGCGAATGAGGGGACTTGAAACGGAGGGCCCCCGGCACCGCAAGCCGGGCCTTGTGATACTGATCTGAAAAGCCCGGTATTTATTTTATGTCTCGAACTTCAGGCATCTGCCTCCCCACTTACGAGGATCATCAATGCACCCAGGGCGATGGTTAGGAGTTTCATGAGGCTGGTTCCTGTTCTAAGCCGTTCGGCTTATCCATCCTTATTTCCGTTGTCACGTTGCTCGATAGCCTCTTTCTTCGCTTCGGGAACCTTCTCCTCGTACAGCGCATTAATGGCTTTCGGTTGGGTAATCATGGCGTCGGCAATGATGTTAACCAGATCAAAAAGCCGCGATGCCGTATCCCGATCGTCTTTCAAATCTACGGAGCCTGGATGAACTGCTTCGTTTCCAACTACCCGGACCGTGTCCAAGGCTTTTTGAATATTTTGGTCCAATCCCTTGGCGACTAAATTTTTTATGTCGGCGTTTATGTCTTTGCCCGTCTCCCCGAGATGTCCACAGAGTTTTTGGATACTCAGTCTCAGTAATGCCGCCGCCCCCCTGGGTGATAGTTCCAGGATCGTGCTGGCTTCTTGGTAGTCCGCCTTTATGTCGCCGGGCAAATCTTCGTTAGGTTCAGGTGCCAAGTGTTCAGCCGGGTAAAGCAGTTTTCCATGAAGCCAAATCGCCAGAGCTTCGCAGCTGAAGCACTCTGAGACGTATATATTGCCGAGGCGGCTCGTGCCGTAAAATGGATTATCGGCCTCATGAAAAATGGGAACACCAGTCGCCAACTTCTGCCATTTGGCAACTATCTTATCTGCTAATTCCTCTGAAACATTATCATCCTCTCGAAGATCAGGCTCGTGTTCCTCAATAAACTTTTCCGTAAAAAGATATGGAAGTCCGTCTCCTTCCAATGGCGTGCTGTACGTCGAATACCAGTCTTGATGGGCCAATGCTCCGCAATGGGGACAGCTAAATGATTTTAGCTTTAAAGACGGTGCAACGTACTTCCCTGGCATCTCGCATTCTCCTTTTGGAAGAAATGTAACACGGTTTTATTTTACCTGGATCTTACAACTGTACCGAACAGACCTTCGACCCGCATCGGGTACACCGTAGCCGTGGCTTGATGCCGGATTTTGGGAGTTCCAGCAATCCTAGGATTTAAGATACACGGCCGGCATTCGGGTTTTATCTAGTTGAAACTCCTGCGACACCTCAGATGTGTCCCTACCATTTATTCTGACGGTGAACTCGTGAATACCATCCATCCATTCTGTTTGGTCTGGCGGCAGTGCAAACATGTCCATCAACAACATTCGCTTGGGGTCGAGGTTACCTTCAAGTTCGCGCGTTCGCGAAAATCTTAATGCGACAGGGAAGGGTTGATCAACCGCCTCGCCTTCCACTGTGCCCGTAACATCATAAATGGTTTTCGCCGTATTATTTTTCACACCAACTCGAAAAATATACCTGTCTAATGGTGGGTCGGGACTTCCCATAACGTGCCACTTACCTACTCCGCCAAATTGCCCCTCTTGATCGGCGGGGTCAAATATTATGCTTAGGTCGTCCGTAGCCCATCGTCGGTAGAGTGGGATCATTAAATGTACAAACACCAAAGAGACAGCAGCACCTCCCATCAATATCCACGGCCCATAGGTATTCGACAGATTGGGATTATTCACCAACCAGAGTTGGAAGTCCGTGATGAAGTCGCCTAGGTTCACAACATCAAGAATGTTACCGATGAGGTTGAGGATTTTTTGGCCATATTGCCAAACGATACCGATTGCGAGAATGATAAGCGAAACGGTGGATTTCATTTTTGTAGCCCGCCAATCGCAACGATCAAAGATATGATCGCCAGGGCCAATCCTGCGTAGGCCACCGCTCGGGTGCTGATCCGCTCCCACCTACCCCGAATAGTTTGCTTGTGCCCCAATCGGCTTTCCACGTAGACGCGCTGGTTATGGAGTTGCTTGATAGCCTTATCAAGAATGACCAGGTCATCAATGTACCGGGAAGACTGTCCGAACTGGGCATCAATCATTGAAAGCAGCCATCGGCAATCGTCAACGTCCGAAGCGTCCAGGGCTTCCCCAAGTTCCTTCAAACTTTCATTGCGGGTGGCACGGATTAACCCCTGCCGCTTCGCTGCCAATTTATCTTCATTGAGCCAATCAAACATGGCAGAACACTACCAGAAGTTGCCGTGATCACAAAAACGGCTGAATTCCGCTATCCGAACATTACCTGTAATGGAAAAGGACCTAGCCATATTCGGCTAAGCCCTTGAAAGTAATGGGGCGAACGAGGGGACTTGAACCCCCAACCCCCGGCACCACAAGCCGGTGCTCTAACCAGTTGAGCTACATTCGCCATTGGGTTTGGGCGCTCTAAGTAGACCCGCCGCCCGCCGGATGCAAGAGCGGCGTTACATGGGCGCACCCCGAACTCCAAAACTTTCGCAATTACCCCTTGCGCCCGCCCCTAAACAAACTATTTAGGTGGGGTGTTCTTGAACATTATGAATAGGGGTTTTTGGTCTCTCCGCGACGCGGTTTCCGTGTTCGTGGGCCGCATCGGCGGGTAAAACCGTAACAAACCGTCATAAACCGTCATAACCGTAAGGGGGGTGCAAAAGCATGTCGCGCGAAACAGAAGAATGTTTACAACCGAGATCGTGAGGCGGTGAGAAGAAAAAAAGAGCAGAAGGAAGATGGATTAACACAGAGATCACAGAGAACACAGAGGAGGAGGAGGAGAAAGAGAAGAGAGAATGCGCTGCGCGCGGCAAAAAATCTCTGTGGCCTCTGTGATCTCTGTGTTTCAAAACCTATTCTTCCTTCTTCTCACCGTCTCACCGTCTCACCGTCTCACCGTCTCCGTGGTGAAAAATAATCGGGCGGATATCGATCCCGCCCTTTGAACACTGCCGCCAGTATTTTACCGGATATTAAACCGGACGTGGCAGTTTATAATGACGCTGAAGCGACTTCGGCCTGGGTGGTGAAATTTGTTCCAAGGTTTTGTTTTTTCCGATGAAACGTCCGCGTTGAGCGACGCCGAATACACGGCAGCGCTGGCATGTTTGGATGCGGCCAAGGAAGCAATCGAGCGGCGCGCATACCTGATCGCGGCCGAGCCGGAGTGCGCCGCGCTTTTGATGCCCGACGAAGGCTGGCACCCGGACAGCCAGCCCAGTTTTGAGCTGGACGGCGCGACCCGCAATGCGCAGACCAGTTACGAATTGCTGGCGAGCGGTGATCGGGACATCATTGCCAAGATGCGCCTCTACGGCCATTCGTTCACCGGCTATCAATTGGCGACGTTGGAGCTGGCCGGCAAGCGGCCCTGGCTGTCCAAAAAATTGCCCGACAATTGGGATCAGGTCTTAAGCTTTTTGGCCGGGCCGCCCGATCAGGCGGTGTTCGATTATGTTGCCGTCGCCAGCGCCCTGCCCGAAGGCTTGCGCTGCGCACCGCCGCGCAAATTTGGCGAGATCGGCTGGCTGATCGATGGCGCTATTGTCAACGACGACACCTACGCCTATCTGGAACGGCTTTGCCTGATGCATGAAAACGGGCTGATCGATCATTTGCGCGCCCGCCAGGAGACAAACGGCGTCTTGCGCATTGTCGAGATCGGCGGCGGCTTCGGCGGGCTTGCCTATTATCTGATGAAATTGTTTGGCGATGCCGTCCGCTACGCAATCATCGACATCCCGGAATCATTGGCATTTTCTTCAATTTACTGCTCATTGCTGTATCCCGAACTGGACAACCGGTTCGAACAGGAAGGCCCCGTGCGCATGCCGGACGCGCCCGGCTTTTCGTTCGTGCCCAATACCATTGCCCGTGACATGACCGCCGATCTGGTGATCAACACCTTGTCGCTTTCCGAAATGTCGGATGCGCAAATCCACGATTACTGCAAATCCGCCAGCGCCATGATCGGCGATACCGGCATCTTTTTTGAGCAAAACCACCAGGCCAATCACCAGGGCCCTGGCGATATCCCGCCGCTGTATCTGAAGAACCTAAAGAAATGCGAGAGCCAAATATTGACCGCCAGCTTTCCCGAACGGCGCGGCGATGCCAATTTCTGGGTGAATGCGGATTACCAGGGTTGATGAAATGAGCCTTCCCCGCATCCTTTGCGTCACCGAAAAATGGGCCGAGTGCGATCCCAGCCACGGCCTGTCGAACGTGCATCACAATTTCATCGGCTCGCTCGCCTCGTCGGGGCTGGCCGAGGTGGACACGTTCTTTTTCGATGAGGTGGCGCACGCAACGGGCGAGCGTTGCGACGATCAACTGGTCAAGCAATGTCGGGCCCACCCCGCCGATCTGATCTTCCTCACCATGGTGCGCGGCACCGATCTGAACCCGGCGCCCGAAACCCTGGCGCGCATACGCGGCGATATGGGCATTCCCATTATCTCGGCCTATTTCGACACCACCGACGCCTACGCCATCGACTGGATCGACCGCTACGCGCCCGCCGTGGACTTGAATGTGATCGTCGATTGCTATTCCAACTACGCCGCCAACGGCGCTTACCCGGACAAATTTCTGCCCACCTGGACGCCCCAGGACCCGGACCTCTATCGCCCCGGCGACGGCGCCCGGCCCATTGATGTCAGCTTCCTCGGCAGCGCCCGCGCCTATCCGGGGCGTAAATTGGCGCTTGGAATGCTGGCCGAGGCCGGCATCGCCGTGCGCCAGGGCGGCGGCCAGATCGAAGGCGGATTGGCGCCCGAAGACTATGCCTGCATCTTCCGCCAATCCAAGATCACCATCAATTTTGCCGCACCGGCCCTGGATGGGCCCGGCTATCAGTGCAAGGGCCGGGTGATCGAAGCCACCTTATCCGGCGCACTTTTGATGGAAGAAGCCAACCCGGAAACCGAAAAATGGCTCACCTCCGGCGTCCACTACGCCGCCTTCACCGGCGAGCGGGATCTGGTGGCGAAGGTTCGCCATTACCTGGCCGATGAAGAGGCGCGCACCGAGATTGCCGCCGCCGGCGCCGCCCATGCCCGCGCCAACTATACCGCCGCAGCGTTCTGGCGGCTGGTCCTGGCGCGCGCCCTGCCCGCGCTTGAGTGGGAGGTATCGGCGTGAAGTACCATGTCTTCGTTTTGGTCTGGGGTGAGCCGTTCGCGGCGGCGCATCTGGAAATGGCGCTGCCGTTCCTGATGATGCAAGGCAACATGCCGGCCCTGGCGGCGGACGCCGAAGTAGATTTCCATATCTACACCGATGCGGAAACCCGGCCGATGCTGGAGGCGGGCAGCGCCGGGCTGGACGCCTTTTGCCGGCGCCGCATCCATGTATTGGAAGACATCCAGGTGCGCGGCGCCTCGCCACTCGCCCACGCCGACGGCATTGCATTCCCCGAATACAAATACGCCCTTCAGCGGGAATGCGTGCGCCATCTCTATGAAACGGTGAAGGGGGACGGCGCGGCTTCGGTCATATTTCTGGATTCCAATTTCATTTTGTCCGATGGCAGCCTGGCGGCCCTTCATCAACGCCGCCGCCAGGGCTATGAGGCCGCCGCCGTCAGCGTACTCAGATTGTCGGAGCCCAAGGCGAAGCCCGTGCTCTTGGACCGTCTCGGCGGGATGACGACCGTGAGGCCACGGGAATTGGTCGCCATCGGCCTCGAAGCGCCGCACCATTTTACCGAGGCCTTCTACATCGATGCGGAGCACTTCACCCCCTATCCGAGCCAGCTTATCTGGCCCGTCGGCGATGATGGTCTGCTCACCCGCGCCTTCCTGCCGCATCCGCTGATGGCGCCGCTCGGCCCCGAGATTGCGCGTTCGCAAAGCACCATGGACTACGATATGGCGCTACGCTCGAGTCCCGATGACAAAATATATGTGGCCGCCGATTCGGACGAAATGCTGGTCGCCAAACTCACCGGCGACGAACATCAAGCGGCGCGCCAGGCCGGGCCGCCGCCGAGCCCGGAAAACCTCGCCCTGTTCCTGTTGAGCTGCACCAACCGGCGGCACCGCTTGTTCGCCGACGTGTCCATCTATTTCCATGCCGGCGAGGCGCACGCCGATTTCGGCACGGTCGCGGCGCAATCGGAATTGCTCCTGGACGCCAGCTATGATTTTATCGATGTGATCGCGGCCCGTAGCGCCGGGCTGGATGCGAGCGCCTTGTTGTACGTGAAATCATTTTTTGGCGCCATTGAGGATTACATGTCACCGCAACTAGAACCGGTCGCCCTCGAAGCCCTCCGCCAATTGGC
>JABHAA010000065.1 GCA_018674495.1 Rhodospirillaceae bacterium
AGGGGGTGCATCACATCGGGGCGCCGGGCTGGCCGACCCAGCCATCCCCAGCCCGCGCGAGTTTACGCTCACCCGGTCAGTGTATTCCGTGGCAATGCTTGTATTTCTTGCCGGAGCCGCAAGGGCAGGCGGAGTTGCGGCCGACCTTTCCCCAGGTGGTTGGGTCTTCGGGATCGAGGGTTTCGGCGCTTTGCCGCGATACCACCGGGGCAACCGCGTTGCCGTAGTCGCTGTCGTCTATCAGATCGCCGCTGCCGCCATTCGAAAACGCCGGGTCCTCGTAGACCTCCATGGTCGGCTGATCGGAGCGGGCGAACAAATCCATGCCGTCGAGACCGTCGATCTGCAGTTGGATATGAGCCAGTATCAGCGTGATGCGCTCGTCCAGTTCTTCCAGCATGGCGTTGAACATCTCGAACGCCTCGCCTTTGTATTCGTTGAGCGGGTCCCGCTGGGCGTAGGCGCGGAGGCCAATACCCTGGCGCAGATGATCGAGGCCCAAGAGATGGTCTTTCCATATCTGGTCGAGCACTTGCAGGAGCAGGCTTTTTTCCACATCACGCATCACGTCCGGCGTCCAGGTGGCGGCTTTTTCGGCCATCTTGCGCGCCGCGGCATCGGCGATGCGTTCGTGCACCTCGGCATCGGCGACGCCTTCTTCCTTGGCCCAATCCTGGACCGGTAGATCAAGCCCGAAGATGCGCAACAGCTCTTCGTGCAACAGATTGATATCCCATTGTTCCGTATAGGCTTTTTCCGGCATGCATTTGCCGACCATCTTGTCGATGGTGTTTTCGCGCATGTCCTGGATGGTTTCCGATACGTCGTCGGCATCCATCAGGTCGCGGCGCTGCTCGTAGATCACCTTGCGCTGATCGTTCATCACATCGTCGAATTTCAGCAAGTTCTTGCGGATGTCGAAGTTGCGCGCCTCGACCTTTTGCTGGGCTTTTTCCAGGGCCTTGTTGACCCAGGGATGGATGATCGCCTCGCCCTCGTCGAGCCCCAGCCGGCTGAGCATGCCGTCCATGCGCTCGGAGCCGAAGATGCGCATGAGATCGTCTTCGAGGGATAGAAAGAATTTGGAATCGCCGGGATCCCCTTGCCGCCCGGATCGCCCGCGAAGCTGGTTGTCGACGCGCCGGCTTTCGTGGCGCTCGGTGCCGATCACCATTAGCCCGCCGGCGGCGACGGCCTTTATCCGGCCCTCGGCCACCTCTTTTTTGAGCCGCGTCTCGATATCGGCATGTTTGCTTTCGTCCGCTTCGGCGTCCATTTGCTGGCGCGTCAGCATGTCGATATTGCCGCCCATCTGGATGTCGGTGCCGCGCCCGGCCATGTTGGTGGCGATGGTAACCGAGCCGGGTGCGCCGGCCTGGGCGATGATCAGGGCTTCCTGCTCGTGATAGCGGGCGTTGAGCACCTGGTGCTTGATCTTTTTGGCCTTCAACAGGTCCGAAATGGCTTCTGATTTTTCGATGGATACGGTGCCCACCAGGACCGGCTGGCCGCGCTCCTGGCAATCGCCGACAACTTCCAGGATGGCGCTGTGTTTTTCCGCTGCCGAGCGGTACACCTCGTCGTCCTGGTCGTCGCGGATGCAGGGCACGTTGGTGGGGATATCGACCACCTCCAGTTTGTAAATCTCGGCAAACTCGCCGGCTTCGGTCATCGCCGTGCCGGTCATGCCGGCCAGTTTCGGATACATGCGGAAATAGTTCTGATAGGTGATCGAGGCCAAGGTCTGGTTCTCGTTCTCCACCTCGACGCCTTCTTTTGCTTCCAACGCCTGATGCAGCCCTTCGGAATAGCGCCGGCCTTCCATCATGCGCCCGGTGAACTCGTCGATGATCACCACCTGGCCTTCGTGGACGATGTAATCGGTGTCGCGCTCGAACATTTTGTGGGCGCGCAAGGCCTGATTGACGTGGTGAACCAGGTTGATGTTGGAGATGTCGTAAAGCCCGCCCTCGTTCAGCAATTCGGCTTCGTTCAGCAATACTTCCACATGCTCGTTGCCCTCATCGGTGAGGGTGATGGTGCGGGCCTTTTCGTCTTTTTCGTAGTCTTCTTCGATCAGGCCGGGGATGATCTTGTCCACATCGTCATAAAGTTCGGACGAATCCTCGGACGCGCCGGAGATGATCAGCGGCGTTCTGGCCTCATCGATGAGGATCGAGTCAACTTCATCGACGATGGCGTACTGGAACGGGCGCTGCACCATTTCTTCCAAGCTAAACTTCATATTGTCGCGCAGGTAATCGAAGCCGAACTCGGAATTGGTGCCGTAGGTGATATCGCCCATGTAGCTTTGCCGGCGCTCCTCGTCTGATAAGCCAGGCACGACGCAGCCGACGGTCATGCCGAGCATGGTGTAAATTTTGCCCATCCATTCGGCGTCACGCTTGGCCAGGTAATCATTGACCGTGACGATATGAACGCCGCCGCCGGTCAGCGCGTTCAAATAGACCGCCAGGGTCGAACACAAGGTCTTGCCCTCGCCGGTTTTCATTTCGGCGATCATGCCCCGGTGGAGGACAATGCCGCCCACAAGCTGGACATCATAATGGCGCTCGCCAAGGGTGCGGCGGGCGGCTTCGCGCACCGTGGCAAAGGCGTCCGCCAGGATATCGTCGAGGCTTTCGCCGTCCTCAAGCCGCTTTTTCAGCCAGGGCGTGCGCGCCGCCAGATCGGCATCGCTCAAGGGCTCAATCGCGGCCTCGAGCGCATTGATTTCTTCGACAATCTTGTCGAGCCCACGGACATAACGGTCGTTGGCCGAACCGAACAGGCGCCGGGCGATGGCGTCAAGCATTTACATCCCTCTAAGTCGATTTCGGTTGCGTTGGAAGCGCTTTCATCAAGCTTGCCAAAGAGATAGAACGCACCGGCCCCTCTGTCAACGATACCCCCGAATTGGCAGTGGACGCTCGCGCGCTTGTGTGGTGCGTGGGCCAAAATGTTACAGTACTCTTCGCCCATCTATGAGGCACCAAGATGAGGGATATTTCATGACGTTTTTTAACCGGGCCAGATTTTTGGCGCTAAGTTTCGCACTAAGTTTTGCCGTTGCCGCCTTGGCGTTTGGCGCCGCTATTCAGGCGCAAGAGCCGGGCAAAAATCCTGTTGTCGCCCTGGTCGATGGCGCCGAAATCCGATTGTCGGACGTCGAAGCTGTGCGCGGCCAGTTGCCGCCGCAAGCACAGAACTATCCGATGGAGACTTTGTTCAATTTTATTATCGGCAATATGGTGAATACCCGCCTGGTCGCCGCCGAAGCCAGGCGCACCGGGCTTAATGACAACGCCGCCGTCAAGCGCCGCCTGGCGTCTATCGAGGCCCAGGTGCTGGAACAGGAATTTATGAACCGCAAGCTGGAAGGCGCCGTCACCGATGCGGCGCTGCAAGCCCGCTACCAAGAGTTCCTGAAAGAAAACGCGCCCGGCGAAGAGGTTCACGCCCGCCATATCCTGGTGAAGACCGAAGCCGCCGCCAAGGCGATCATCAAGCAGCTTCAAGGCGGCGCCGATTTCGAAAAACTGGCAAAGGAGAAATCCACCGGGCCGTCGGGCAAGAACGGCGGCGATTTGGGCTATTTTACCTTTGAGCGCATGGTGCCGCCTTTTTCCAAAGCCGCCTTCCAGCTCAAACCGGGCAGCATAACTCAGGCCCCGGTGAAGACCCGCTTCGGTTGGCACATCATCAAATCCGAAGACAAGCGCGCCACCAAGCCGCCCAGCTTCGCCGCCACCAAGACGCAGATGGCCGAAGAGGTGCGCAAAAATTTCAGCGATGAAATCATCGAAGGTTTGAAGAAAAACGCCAAGATTGAAATTTTCGGGCCCCAAGGGCGGCAAAAGAAATAGCCAATCGGTGCGGGCGATGGCGGCTTTCTCTGGACGGAAGCACCACTAAGCGATAAAAGAAGCGCCGATTTCTAATACACAATTGGACGCAGATAATGCCCCAAGATCAGCTCCCGGTCTCGCCTCTGGCGCCGGATGCGTTTCCAGATATGCCGGCCATCGACGGTGTCGGGCTCGCCGCCTGTGAAGCTGGCGTCCGCTATGTCGGTCAGACCGATGTGCTGCTGGTCAAGCTGGCCAAAGGCACGGCGGTTGCCGGCGTCTTCACCAAATCGAAAACTGCTGCTGCGCCCATCGAGTGGTGCCGGAGTATTTTGCCCTTGGGGACCGCTGGCGCGCTGGTGGTCAATTCGGGCAACGCCAACGCCTTCACCGGACGCCAGGGTGCCGATGCGGTGCGGCAAATGGCCGAAGCGGCGGCGGCGGCCTGCACTTGCGCCCCCGATCATGTCTATATCGCCCAGACCGGCGTCATCGGCGAGCCCATCGACGCGGCCAAGATCACCACAGTGCTGCCTGGCCTTGCCGCCAGCCTGGGCTCCGACTGGGAAGGCGCGGCGGCGGCCATCATGACCACCGACACCTATCCCAAGGGCTGTGTGCGGACGGCGAATATCGGCGGCGTGACGGTGACCATAAATGGCATCGCCAAGGGCTCCGGCATGATCGCGCCGGACATGGCCACCATGCTCAGTTTCATTTTCACCGATGCCGCCATCCCTGCCGATATTTTGGAGATTATGCTGACCCGGGCGGTGGACAAAAGCTTCAACGCCATCACCGTCGATTCAGATACTTCCACGTCCGATACCGTGCTCGCCTTCGCTACCGGCGCCGCCGATCATCCAGCGGTTGCCGGGCTGGGCGAGGCCGGGCTTCAAGATTTCCGCGCCGCCCTGGGCGCCGTCTGCCTGGATTTGGCGCAACAAGTTGTGCGCGACGGCGAGGGCGCCTCCAAGTTTATTGAAATCCATGTGAGCGGCGCCGAGGATGATATCGCCGCCCGCCGCATCGGCCTTAGCGTCGCCAATTCGCCTTTGGTCAAAACAGCCATCGCCGGCGAGGATGCCAATTGGGGCCGCGTCGTCATGGCGGTCGGCAAGTCGGGCGAAGCGGCGGACCGGGACAAGCTGGCCATTTCCATCGGCGGGGTAGCCATCGCCGAGGCCGGCGCGGTGGTAGACGGCTATGACGAAGCGCCGGTGGCCGAACATATGCGGGGCCAGGAGATCAGTATCGCCATCGATGTGGGTATCGGCGATGGGGCGGCCACGGTCTGGACCTGCGATCTGACCCACGGATATATCGATATCAATGCCGATTACCGGACTTGATCGGGCCTGTTTGGAGGCCGAAGAGCGGGCCCAGGCCGGCGGATTACCGCTGTTGCTGGTGGCCGCTGTCGCACTCATAGACATCGATGGCCGCGTGCTACTGGCCGAGCGCCCCGAAGGCAAGGCAATGGCGGGCCTGTGGGAATTCCCCGGCGGCAAACTGGGGATAGGCGAAACGCCAGAAGCGGCGTTGATCCGGGAATCGAAGGAAGAGCTCGGCATCGACATCACGCAAAGCTGCTTGGCGCCATTGTTTTTCGCCTCCCACGCCTATGAGGATTTCCATCTCCTGATGCCTTTGTTCGCCTGCCGGGTCTGGCAGGGCACGCCCACGCCGCTGGAAGGCCAAGTGCTCAAATGGGTGCGGCCCTATGACATGGGCGGCTATGAAATGCCGCCAGCGGACGCACCGCTGGTTGCGTTGTTGCAGGACTTTTTATGAAGGAAGTGGGGTTCGGATAAATCTAGACCGACCGGCTGTGTATCCGGCCATTGGAATACAGATGACCTACGAGGAATTTAACGAATTTTGTGGTTCGCTGCCGGCAACCAACTATGTTGTCCAATGGGGCGATTCGCACGTCTGGAAAGTTGGCGAAAAGGTCTTTGCTATCGGCGGTTGGCAGAAAAGCGCGGTGCCCGCCTATACTTTTAAAGTTTCTGAAATCGCTTATGAAGTTTTGCGGGATATGCCCGGATTACGGCCTGCCCCCTATTTTGCATCCCGTGGTATGAAATGGATTCAACAATATGCCGCTCCGGGATTGTCGGATGCCGATCTAGAAAATCATCTATCGACATCCCACCAACTGGCATCGTTGAAACTTACAAAACGAAGGCAAAAAGAGCTGGGTTTAAACGGGAATTCCAATTCGGGACAGCAACCGTAATTCCGCCCCATATATAGATTAAGGAGAAACATCCATGGCTGAAACAACACCGGCGAACAGCGGCCAACCCCGGCGCAAACGCCCGCCGCCGCGCCCCGTCAATGTGGAGCGCGTCGAGCAGGTGAGCCCAAGGTTGACCCGGGTGACATTCACGGGCGAACGGCTCGCTGATTTCGGACCGTCCAAGCCAGGCGGCCATATCAAGCTATTGTTTGTGCCGGATGGCGTTCAATGGAACCCTGATGATCCCAATGACGAGACGCCGCGGCCGCCGTCCAGAACCTATACGCCGCGCTTCTATGACCAGGGCGCCCGCGAGCTTGGCGTCGAGTTTGTGCATCACGGCGCCGGCCTGGCGTCCGATTGGGCGCATGCCGCAAAACCAGGTGATCCGATGTTTATCGGCGGGCCGGGCGGTGGCTATGATGTTGCCGAAGATACTACCAAGATCGTCATTGTTGCCGACGATACCGCCATGCCCGCCGCCGGTATGGTCCTCGAAGCGCTGCCCATCGGCTGCGACGCCGAGGTTTTATGCGAGGTCACCGACGGCGGCGACGAGAGGGACCTGAGCCCGAGCGTAGCTTCGGCGCCGATTTGGTTGCACCGGGCGAAAGACGGCGCGCGGCCAGGCGCCCTGTTGGAAGATGCGGTCCGCGGCATCGCCAGGGACAACGGGTTGAGCCACTGGTGGATTGCCTGCGAGGCGGCCACCATGCGGCGTATTCGTGATTTCCTGTTGGACGAAATCGGCGTTGATGGCGAGAAATTGCACAACCGTGGCTATTGGCGGCTGGGCGAAAGCAACTATCCGGACCATGACTACGGCAAGGATTGAGCCGGAATAGAAGTAGGTAATATATGTTGAGCAATCCTGGCCCCCGCACATTGCTGATCGATCTCGACGGCACGCTCACCGATCCGAAGCCGGGGATTACCAATTGTATCCGCTACGCGCTCGAACAATTGGGCCGTCCGGTGCCTGCGGTCGATGATCTGACCTGGTGCATCGGGCCACCATTGATGGACAGTTTTCGCGTTCTTCTTCCAGATGCTGACGAGGATGTGGCGGTGCGCGCCCTCGGCCTCTACCGGGAGCGCTTCAAAGATACCGGCATGTATGAAAACGTCGTTTATGACGGCACGGCGGAGTTCCTCGGCGCGGTGCGGGGGCAGGGGCGGCGGCTCTATCTTGCGACCTCGAAGCCGCATGTCTATGCCAACCCGATCTTGGAGTATTTCGGCCTGGACGGATATTTCGATGGCGTCTATGGCTCGGAGCTGGATGGCACTCGCGCCGACAAGCGGGAGCTGTTGGCCCATCTCTTGGCCGAACAGGGATTGGCGGGCAATGATTGCGTGATGATCGGCGACCGTATCCAGGATGCAAACGCCGCCCGCCATGTAGGGGCGCTCAGCGTCTGGGCCGATTGGGGCTATGGCGAGACGGCCGAGCGTGATGAAGCGGCGCCTGATTTTGTCTGCGCCGCCATGCCCCAATTGAGCGAACTCATCGCCGAGGTAGCTTGAGCTCTATCCAAACTGGCTCCCGTATTCGGGCGCTTCGGTGAGCACGTAATCGCGCACGACCTTGAAGACGCCATGTTCAATCTGGCGCACCCGCTCCGGCGACAGGCCGTAATCGGCGCCGAGCTTTTTTAACGTGGGGGTGTCTTCCCAGAAACGTCTTGCCTTGAATATTTCTGCGTCGCGCTCCGACACGCATTCCAGAGCCTGGCCAAGCAGGCGCCGCTGGTAGCCATGCTCGGAATGGTTCTCATACGCCGCCGCCGGGGTTTCCGAAGTATCGGCGAGGGCATCAATTTTTTCCGAGGCATCGCCGTCCGAGGTTGGAACGTTGAGCGATATATCCATGCCCGACATCCGGCCCTCCATGGCCACCACGTCACGCCGGGCAATATGCAGGCGGGCCATAATGGTCTCGATATCCTGTTCGGATAGATGACCATCGCCGTCTCCGCAAAGCTCCCGTTTCATGCGCCGCAAATTGAAGAACAGTTTCTTTTGCGCCACGGTCGTGCCGATACGCACCAGCGACCACGACCGCATGATATGTTCCTGGATGGCGGCGCGGATCCACCATTTGGCGTAGGTCGAAAGCCGGCATTCGCGGTTGCCATCGAAGCGATCGACCGCCTGCATCAGCCCGATGCAGCCTTCGGATACCAAATCCTCGAAAGACAATCCATAACGGCGGAAAGAATTGGTGATCGAAATCACCAAACGAAGATGGCTCGATACCAACCGGTGCCCGGCCTCGGCATCCTGGCTGCCTTGCCAAAGGGTAATGAAGCGGCGTTCCTCGGATACGGTCAGTAGCGGATAGCTGCGTGCCTTTTGCACGAATTCACGGATGCCATTGGTGTTGCGATAGAAATCGAGATGCAGGTTCGTTGTCACGGCATAGCTCCAATCGGCCCGATAGCGGGGCATGTTCATTATTCAAGCTGTGCTGGGTTCCGGCTGCCGTGACGGGGCGGTCATTGGCCGGAATGATTGGATATGCGCGTTATACTCGCTATTTATCCAGCACGTCAGACGTTTCTAGCGGGCTGGGGTAATCGGATAAATTGCGGTGATCCGACGGTCTGTTACGGTTTACCCGAAAAAGATTCGAGCGACATGACGGTTCTCAACAGGTCGGCCACCGTTTTTGCCTGCATTTTTTCCATTACCCGCGCCCGGTGCACTTCCACGGTACGTTGCGTAATGCCGAGATCGAATGCGATCTGCCTGTTCAACTTGCCTTTGGCGATCATCAAAAGGACGTCGTTTTCACGCGGCGTCAGAAAATCGAGCCGCGCCTGGATGGCGGCCTGTTCCGACATTTCCGATCCCAGCTTGGCGCTTTCTTCCAGCGCCTTGTTCACGGTGTCGAGAAGGATCTGATTGTTGATCGGCTTTTCGATGAAGTCGAAGGCCCCTTCTTTCATGGCGCGCACTGCCATTTGGGTGTCGCCGTGGGCGGTGACGATGATCACCGGAAGATCGCGGATTTCCTTGGCGACGATGGTTTGCAGATCAAGTCCGGAGATACCCGGCATGCGCACATCCAAAAGGATACAGCCCGGCCCGGAAACCGGCATGGCTTCCAAAAACCGGTTGCCCGATTCGTAGAGCGAGACTTTCAGATCGACCGATTCAAACAAATCGCGCATCAGCGCCCTGTTCATCTCGTCATCTTCGATCACGTATACAATGTTTTCGTCCGCCACCTATTCTACCTTTCCGGGTCATGAGAAATAACAGGATAAAATTTTGGGGGCTGACCCAGATAACTACCTTAGATAACGTTTAACCCATTGTCTTATCGCCAATAATTGGGCTGACGGGTCACTGTTGTTAAAACGCCACTCGCACTCCTTCAAATATAGTCCGAATTGCGCCTTCGGGACAC
>JABHAA010000133.1 GCA_018674495.1 Rhodospirillaceae bacterium
CTGGCAGAACAAGCTGTTGTTCGCCGAGCATCACCAAAGCCATGCCGCCAGCGCCTTTTTCCCTTCGCCCTTTCAAGACGCTGTGGTGCTGACCATGGACGGCGTCGGCGAATGGGCGACCACGTCGGTGGCCTACGGCGAAGGCAATAATCTAGAAGTAGTGAAGGAGTTGCATTTCCCGCACTCCCTCGGCCTGCTCTATTCGGCCTTCACCTACTACACCGGCTTCAAGGTCAATTCCGGCGAATACAAAGTCATGGGCCTGGCCCCTTACGGCGAGCCGAAATACGCGCAGCTTATTCTCGACAATATCGTCGATGTGAAGGACGACGGCACATTCCGTCTGGACCAGAGCTATTTCGATTATTGCACCGGCCTTCGTATGACCAACGAGAAATTCGATGCCCTGTTCGGCGCGCCGCCCAGAAACCCGGAGACCCTGCTCACTGACCGGGATATGGATCTGGCTGCATCTGTGCAGGCGGTGACCGAAGAGATCGTCCTCAAAATGACCCGCGCATTGGCCGCCGAGGGCCGCTCCAAGAACCTGTGCCTGGCCGGCGGCGTCGCCCTCAATTGCGTCGCCAACGGCAAGGTGCTGCGCGACGCCAAATTCGACAATATCTGGGTGCAGCCAGCGGCCGGTGATGCCGGCGGCTCCCTGGGCGCCGCCCTTTGCGCCTACCATCTGTTCCAGGATCAGCCGCGCACATTGAACGGCGGCAGCGATTTCATGTCTGGCTCCTATCTCGGCCCAGAATATTCGGACGATGAAATCAAAACCCGCCTTGGCGCGGTCGGCGGCAAGTTGTCTGAGGTTTCGCCCACCGAGATGATCGAGACCGTGGCGGGCGCATTGGCAGAGGGCAAAGCCGTCGGCTGGTTCCAGGGGCGTATGGAGTTCGGTCCCCGGGCGCTGGGCAACCGCTCCATCCTCGGCGATGCGCGCTCGCCGGAAATGCAGAAAACGCTCAATCTCAAAGTCAAATACCGAGAATCGTTTCGCCCCTTTGCGCCGTCGGTGCGCCTGGAAGACGTGTCCGACTGGTTCGAGATGGACGCCGATAGCCCCTATATGCTGATGGTCGCCGACGTCGCCAAGAAGCGCCAGAAGGAAATGAGCGCCGACGAGAACGGGCTGTTTGGCATCGACAAGCTGAATGTGACCCGCTCCGATATCCCCGCCGTTACCCATGTGGATTATTCGGCCCGGGTGCAAACCGTCACCGCCGATACCAATCCCAGCTACCACGCGCTGCTGAGCCGTTTTAAAGAGCTGACCGAATGTCCGGTGATCGCCAACACCAGTTTCAACGTGCGCGGCGAGCCCATTGTCTGCACCCCGGAAGACGCTTTTCGCTGCTTTATGGGGACCGAGTTGGACATGCTCGCCATCGGCAATTGCATCCTTTGGAAGGATGATCAGGATCCGGCCTTGAAGCTCGATTACAAGGACGCGTTTGAGTTGGATTGACCTCGACCTTCGCGCCTGAAATATTTCTCCGGCCCAATTAACAATCTGAAAGCCGGAGACATCATGGCCCAGCCGAAACAACCGAAACCCACAACCGCGGCAGAAGCCTTCCTGATGGCCCTCAAAGCCAACGGCGTCGATTACCTGTTTGCCAACGCCGGCACCGATTTCGCACCGGTAATCGAAGGCTTGGCCAACCAGGGATCGTACTCCGAAGCGCTTCCCGAGCCTTTGGTCATCCCCCACGAAACCGCCGCCGCCGCCATGCCGCACGGCTATTACCTGATGACTGGCAAGCCCCAGGCGATGATGGTGCATGTCAATGTGGGCCTCGCCAATTCGGTGATGGGCGTCATCAACGCCGCGTCCGAAAATATTCCGCTGATGGTCGTTGCCGGGCGCACGCCGGTGTCCGAACATGAGCGCCTGGGCGCCCGCATCACGCCGATCCAGTACGGCCAGGAAATGTATGACCAGGGCGCCATGGTGCGGGAATCCACCAAATGGGATTACGAACTGCGTTTTCCAGAGCAAGCCCCCGCCGTCGTCAACCGCGCCATGACCATCGCCATGGCCGAACCGAGGGGCCCGGTTTATCTGTGTCTGCCGCGCGAGCCTTTGGCCGACGCCTGGCCCGAAGGCAAGGAATTCGGTGCGCCGATCCAGGCTTTGGCGGCCACGCCGCAGCCGGACCGTGCTGCCATTGCCAAAGCCGCCCAATGGATCGCAGATGCCGACTATCCGTTGATGATCGCGGCGCGCGCCGATGTGGGAGGAAAGGCGGCTGAAATGGTGGCCAAGGTTGCCGAAGATTTCGCCATTCCGGTGGTCGAAGCCTGGTCGATCCGCAACACTATGCCGTCTGCCCATCCCATGCATGGCGGCTTCGATGTGGGCCCGCAGATCGAAAAGGCCGATGTGATTGTCGTTCTCGACGCCATGGTGCCCTGGATTGATAAGTTCCACGCGCCGGGCCCGGGAACCAAGGTTGTCCATCTGGGTTCCGATCCGCTGTTTTTGTCCATGCCGGTTCGCTCGTTCCAATCGGACCTCGCTATTCCCGGCGACATGGCGGCGGCGATGAGATGGATGCACGAAGAACTGTCGGAACGCGCATCGAAAAACCAAAACCGCTATGATTCCCTCAAAGAGGCCAGCGATGCGCGACGCGAAACTCTGGCGACGCGCGCCGAGGCCGGCAATGGCTCGCCCATGAGCCACGCCTGGATGGCCAAATGCGTCTCCGACATCATGGACGACGAAGCGGTGATCTTTAACGAATTGGGCGCGCCGCTGCCGTTCATGGATTTGAAGGGCCCCAACCGCTATTTCAATCCACCCCATTCCGGCGGCCTCGGCTGGGGTTTTCCCGCCGCCCTCGGCGCCTGCCTGGCCGACAAGAACCGCCTCGCCATCGCCTGTGTCGGCGACGGCTCCTACACCTTTGCCAACCCCCTCGCCTGCCACATGATTTCCAATTCTCTGGATCTGCCGATCTTGGTAATCGTCCTCAATAACGGCGTCTGGAACGCGGTGCGCCGGGCGGCATTGGCGCTTTACCCTGACGGTCAGGCATCGAAGATGAACGTCATGCCGATCACTTCGCTGCACCCGTCTCCGGAATATACCAAGATCGCCGAAGCCAACGGCCATTGGGCCGAGCGGGTGGAAACCGGCACCGATCTGCCGGCAGCCCTGGAACGCGCCCTTGACGTCATCAAAAACGAACGCCGTCTGGCGCTTTTGGAACTGAATATCGCCGTCGCCAACTCGGCCTGAACCGGCGGCAATAGGAGAGACTTTATGAAAGACAGCTTGCAACCTGGCGTAAAAATCAGCGTGACCATCGAGGTCGATAAGGAGCGCACCATCGGCTTTATGGGCGACGAGGGCCGCGTCTATGCAACGCCGAGCATGGTCGAGGATTTCGAATATACCTGCCGCAATTTTCTTTTGGATCATCTGGACGATGGCGAGGACACCGTCGGCACCCATGTAAGCATGGATCATCTGGGGCCCACCGTCGAAGGCGATAAGGTCACCTTCGAGGTTGAGATCACCGAAGTGGATGGCCGGCTGGTAACCATGCAGGCTCAGGTAGCCGATTCGGTGGAAGATGTAGGGCGCGGCATCCACAAACGCTTTGTCGTCGATACGGCGAAGACCTTCGAGCGCCTGAAGGCCAAGCGGGTAAAGGCGCTCGGCGGCTCTTAAGTTATTTAGCGGCGAGGCGCTGTCTCTGCTATTGTGGGGGGCATAAAGGAGCGCAAGATGGATCAAACCACGCCTAAGAAAACTGTTCCCACCTTTTGTTACCAATGTGTGGCCGGGCCTGATTTGATGCGCGTCGAAGTCGAAGGCGGCATCGCGACGCGCATTGAGTCCAACTATTCCATCGGCAATGAGCATCCCGGCGGCGGCCGCGTCTGCGTCAAGGCCTATGGGCTGATCCAAAAGACCTACAATCCCGATCGGGTGAGAACACCGATGAAGCGCACCAACCCCAAAAAAGGTCGCGATGAAGACCCCGGTTTCGTGCCCATTAGCTGGGACGAGGCCCTGGACACGGTGGCAGGAAAATTGCGCAAGGCCATCGATGATGGGCTGACAGACACATCCGGCTATCCGCGCATCGCAGCCAGCTTCGGCGGCGGCGGCACGCCAACCCAGTACATGGGCACCTTCCCGGCATTTCTGGCCGCCCTCGGCAATGTGGATTTGGGTTTCGGCGCCGGCCAGGGGGTCAAATGCTATCATTCGGAACATCTTTACGGGGAGCTGTGGCATCGGGCCTTTATCGTCGCGCCTGATACGCCCCGGGTGAACTATATCCTGTCCTGCGGCCACAACGGCGACGCGTCGACCGGCGTCGCCGGCATCTGGCGGCACGCGGATGCGCGCGTGCGCGGCATGAAGCGGGTGCAGGTGGAACCTCATCAATCGATCACGGGCGCCGTCTCCGCCGAATGGATACCGATCAAGCCGAAAACCGACGCTGCGTTTCTTTACGGCGTCATTCACCGCATTCTGCACGAGCGGGACTGGCGCGCCGATTGCGATATCCCGTTCCTCAAAGACGATACCGTCGCCCCCTATCTGGTCGGGCCCAACGGCTATTATCTGCGCGACCCTGAAACCCGGAAACCCCTGATCCACGACCTTGCCGACGGCATTAACAAACCTTTCGACGGCGATATCTCTGACGCCGCCTTGGAAGGCAGCTTCACCGTCAGCGGCATCGAAGTGGGCGCCGACGCTGACGAATGGAGCCATGACGCCATCCAGGCGAGGACGGCGCATCAGGTCCTGCTCGATCACATGAAGCCCTACGATCCTGAATGGGCGGCCGCCGAGTGCGACGTGCCGGCAGACCGCATCCGTTCGGTCGCCGATGAATTCATTGCCAATGCCTGCGTCGGCGAAACCATCGAGATCGAAGGCGAAACCCTGCCCTTCCGTCCGGTGGCGGTGCTGTTGGGTAAGACCGTCAACAATGGCTGGGGCGGCTATAACTGCTGCTGGGCGCGGACGCTTTTGCTGTGTCTGGTGGGCGCGCTGGAAGTGCCGGGCGGCATGATCGGCACCAACGTCAAGCTCAACCGGCCCGCCTATGACCGCTTTACTTCGGCGGTAAAAGGCCCGGACGGGGTCATGGAGTTTCCCTTCAACGCCACCACCAAGAACGAATGGCAGAGCCAGCCCCATATCCGCAACGCCTACCGGACGCTGGTGCCGCTGGTTGCCAACTCGGCCTGGTCGTCGGCTTTGGGACCAGCGCATTTGCCGTGGCTGTTCCAAAAAAGTCCTCCGAAGAACTGGCCGGAACCGACCAAGCCCGATATCTGGTTCTGCTATCGCACCAACCCGGCGATCTCTTCGTGGAACACACCGGAAGTGACCAAGCGGATGGCCGAATTTCCGTTCACCGTCGCCTTCGCCTACACCTACGATGAAACCAATCACATGGCGGATATTCTGCTGCCGGAAGCGACCGATTTGGAAAGCACGCAACTGATCCAGATCGGCGGCACCAAGTTCGTCGAGCAACTTTGGACCCATCAGGGCTGGACTATCCGCCAGCCGGCCTGCGAGACCGAAGTGGATTGCCGCGACATGACCGATATCGCCACCGAACTGGCGGTGCGCACCGGCATATTGGAGCCCTACAACGCCGCCATAAATAAGGGCGGCCACGGGGTCAGGCTGGCCACCAAGGATTTCGATTACCGCCTGGATGAGACCCAGCCCCATAGCCTGGAGGAAATCTGGAACGCGTCCGCCAAGGCTGCTAGCCACGATCTTTCCGGCGGCGAAGAGATCAATGATCTGGATTGGTTCAAGGAACACGGCTATATGCTGCGCCCATTCCCGCAGCTCGACTGGTACCTCTACCCACATATGAAAAAGAACGGCATCCGCTTTGAGCTGCCCTATCAGGAACGCATCCTGCGCCACGGCACCCAGCTTGCCCGGCGCCTGCACGGCATCGGCGTCGAATGGTGGGACGTCCAGTTGGAGGAATATGAGCCTTTGCCGGCCTATAAGCCGTTTCCCGATATCTGGACCGAACATGTGCGCGAAGCCGGCGGCGACCCAGACGATTTTCCCCTGTGGGCGCTGACCTCGCGCTCGATGCAATATTCGTGGGGGCTCAATGTGGGCATCCCGATGATCAACGAGGTGGCCCAGAACGTCTCGGGGCACAAGGGGCTGATCATCAATCGGGGCACCGCCGAAGGGCTTGGCCTGGCCGAGGGCGATCCGGTGGTGATCCAATCGGTCGCCGGCGAAACTCGCGGCTACGCTGTGTTGCGCGAGGGCATTCGCCCGGACACGGTGGTGATGATCGGCCAGTTCGATCACTGGAAAACCCCATTCGCCAAGGATTTGAATTTGCCGAGCCTCAATTCGCTCACCTCCATGTCCTTGTCGCTGACCGATTCCACCGGCTCCGGCGCCGATATCGCTCGGGTGCGGGTGATGCGCGGCGATGGCCCACCGAGGCCTGAAGAATGAACGAGACGTCGCCCCGCTGGGGCATGACCATCGATCTCAACCGCTGCGTCGGCTGTCAGACCTGCACCATCGCCTGCAAACACGCCAACGACACCACGCCCGGTGTGCAGTGGCGCAGCGTCATCGATGTAGAGACCGGCCAATATCCCGATGTGCAGCGCCTGTTTCTGGTCACTGGCTGCCAGCATTGCGCCGAGCCGTCGTGCGTGCCGGTCTGCCCCACCGGCGCCACCAAACAGCGCGCCGACGGCTTGGTAACCATGGATTACGAGCTGTGTATCGGTTGTGCGTCGTGCGCCGTCGCCTGCCCCTACCAGGCACGCACCATCGTTCATGACCCCGGCTTTTACTATGGCGAAGAAACCGTGCAGGAACGCGCGGTCGCCCATGATGAGCGTATCGGCGTCGCGCAAAAATGCACCTTCTGCATCACCCGCGTCGATGACGGACTTGCCGCCGGGCTGAGCCCCGGCATTGATGTGGACGCCACGCCGGCCTGCGCCGCATCGTGCATCGCCAGCGCCATCACGTTTGGCGATTTTAATAACCCCGAAAGTCCGGTTTCCAAATTGGCCGAAGCCAATGACTATTTTCAAATGCATGGCGAGCTCGGAAACGATCCGCAAATCAAATACCTCTATCAAACTCCCAGCGTGCCCGGCCGCGATCCGGAAGAGCCCGGCCCATATGAAGAAGAACCGCCGGAAGGCGCCCTCACCGGCCAACTGCAAAAATTCTGGGACATGCGCGCCGCCATGAATTTTATTCTTGGCGGACTGGGTTCGGGCGCCGTGGTCGTTGCCTATCTGTTGTCGCTGGCGAACGATGTCCCGTTCGCAGGCCTGCGTATTGTGTTCTCCATCGCCGCCGCCGTCATGGCGGTGGGTTTGTTTTTCGTCTGGCTCAAGATCGGACGCAAACTACGCGCCGCCTTTGTGATCTTGCGCCCGCACTCCTCGTGGATGAGCCGCGAGGTGTATGCGGTTGCCGTCTTCGCCGCCGGCCTCATTGGCGCCTGGATGTTGCCGCACCCAGGTTGGCTGGCCCTGGCTGCCCTTGGCGCGGCGCTCTTTCTTTATGCCCAGGCGCGCATCCTACAGGCCGGCAAGGGCATCCCGGCATGGCGCACACCGCGCATGATTTGGATGCTGATCCTGTCCGGCCTGGCAGAAGGAGCCGGCCTCAACGCCGTCATAGCCGGGCTGTTGCCCTGGGCCCTGCCCACCGGCTTCGCGCTGCCCATCGCCGGCATCGTTCTGGTGGTCATCGCCGCGTCGCTCTGGCGTAGCTATGTGGACAACGCCAAGGCCGAAGGCATCGGCGCCAAGGCCCGCGCCGTATTATCGAAGGCGACGCCGCGCCTCTATGTGATCGGCCACCTGGCACCCATCGTCGGCTATTTCGCGCTCATCACCTGGACCGCCGCGCCGATCTGGTTGTTCGCCGTACCCGGCGTGCTGGTCATCGCCGGCGGCGCCTATTGGAAGGCCGTGGTCATCACCCGCGCCGCCCATTTCCAAGGCTTTGCGCTGGCCAAATATCCCCGCCGGGGATCGGGCCGCTTCGCCGCGCCGCTGTCGGTGGGCTAGATCCCGCCGAACACTTGTTCCACCGGCTTGCGCAATTTGCGCGTATTATCAGAGCGCCAGGTCAATCCTTGGCGGTCGAAATATTCCAAAATCTCGATGGCAAGATTGCGTCCAATATTAGCCCGATCGCGGAATTGAGCGGCGCCGAAGCCTTCCTCGCCAGTCTCCGCCGCTAACGCTTCGGCACTATCAGCCAGTTCCAACAACGCTTCGGGCATCAGGAACCGGTTCTTGGACACCTGGAACACCAGACCGAGGCGCGCGGCACGCACCAGAAACCGCTCCAAATCCCGCTTCGGCGCGCCCAACTGCTCGGACAAGACAGCGACCACCGGCGGCTGCATATGGCCATCAATGAGCACCGGCTCCACTTTGCGCCAGAGGGCGGCGTCCTTGTTGACCAGCTTTGGCTCGAACCCGGGCAGGCAATAGCCGGACCCCAGATGCAGGAGCCGCTCGGCCTCTACCAGGCCAGCAAGCACATCTCCGAACACCGCGACGGAAAGCCGCACCGGCTGCAAGGCGCGAAGCGCGTTGGCGGCGGGCCCCGATTTATCGGGATTGGCCTCGTGCCATTGGCGGAGGCCGATTTCCACAGCGTCCTGCAAGGCATCCCAATGATCGGGCGAAAACCCGATGGGATCGCTGTCCGGCCCGGCGGCGCGCAACGCGGCCAGCTCCCACAAGGCAGCCGCATCCTCCGCCGTCAGGTTCCAGGAGGCGGCGAAATTCTTTAGAGAAACGCCGCCCGGATGTTGCTCCAGCAATTTGAGCAACGCATCTTCCGCCGCCGGCTCTTCCATTGCTTCGATAAAGGCAATGCGTTCCGGCTTGGCGCGTCCCCGAACGGGGGGAAACGGATCGATCACCGTGCCGCCGGCGATGGTGCGCCTGGCCGATTGGTCGCGCAAAATAAAGCCGTCGCCGCGCAACGCACCGATGCGCCGCGGCAGAACGATTTGGACAAGCCCATCGCCCCCCGGCGGGATCGCACCTTCTCCCAAAATGGCGATGCGGCCCGGTACTTCGGCGGCACCCAGATGCACATGCACCGGCGTCCAGTGGCGCAACGGGCGGGCTTCGTCGGCCAATACCCTTAAGCGCGCATCGAAACGGGCGACCGGCGCGTGGATGGCAGCGTCCATCACCCAGCCGCCCCGGTGCACATCGTCGCGCTTCAAATCGGGGCCAGTCAGATTGAGGGCACAGCGCTCGCCGACAGTTCCGGTTTCGGCTTGGCGGTTCTGGGCGTGGATGCCGCGCACTCGCACCTCCGTGCCCTGCGGTGACAGCACAAGCCGGTCGCCGACACTGACAGTGCCGGAAAACACCGCCCCGGTAACCACCAGCCCGGCGCCCTGCACGGTGAAGCTACGATCGATGGCGAGGCGGAAGTTGCCGCTTGAATCGCGGGCTTCGGTCAAATCCATGACCGCCGCCAGATGTTCCTGCATGGCTTCGATGCCGTCGCCGGTAATCGCTGAGACCGGCAATATGTCGGCGCCGTCCAGGCAGGTGCCGGCCACCAGCATTTCGATCTCGCCCCGAATCTCGGCAATGCGTTCGGGCTCCACCCTATCAATCTTGGTGAGCGCCACGACGCCGTCGGGCACGCCGAGCAAATTGAGGATCGCCAGATGCTCCCGCGTCTGCGGCATCGGGCCATCATCGGCGGCGACGATCAGCATGGCGTAATCAATACCAGTAACACCAGCCAGCATGTTGCGGATGAAGCGTTCGTGCCCCGGCACATCGACGAAGCCGCAGACCCGCCCGTCTTCCATGGGCTGATAGGCGAAGCCCAAATCGATGGACATGCCGCGCGCCTTTTCTTCCGGCAAGCGATCCGTGTCGACGCCGGTCAGTGCCTTAACCAGCAAGGATTTTCCGTGATCGATATGGCCGGCGGTGGCGATGATCATATCAAATCCAACCCACCAAGTTGCGCCAAAAAACCGGCCTCGTCTTCCAGGCAACGAAGATCGAAGAGCAGGGCATCGTCGTGAATGCGCCCGACCACCGGCACGGGAAGCTTTTGGAAGGCATTGCCAAGCCGGCTTAAGCCCGCGCCCTTGCGCTTGCCCGCCGGCTGGATGGCGATGGCGGCGCTGGGCAAACGCTCCACCGGCTGTGAGCCGGAGCCGATCTGACTTTGGCAGGCGATCACGCTGACTTCGAAGCCATCGCCCAAGGCAGCGGCCACCGGCCCCCTCATTCGCTCGGCGGCGGCACGGATATCGGCCTCATCCCTGGCCAGCAAACGCAAGGTAGGCACCCGCTGGGCCAGCCGGTCCGGATCGCGGTATAGGCGTAAGACGGCAGCCAACGCGGCGATGGTAACCTTATCCAGGCGCAAGGCCCGCTTCATCGGGTTCTTCTTGATGCGCTCGATCAGATCCCGGCGCCCGACAATGAGCCCGGCTTGCGGCCCGCCCAGCAACTTGTCGCCGGAAAATGTGACCACATCGACACCGGCGGCAACGGTCTCGGCCGCCGTCGGCTCGTGGGGCAGACCGAACTGGGCCAGATCCACCAAGGTGCCGGAGCCTAAATCCTCGATCAGCGGCAGATCGTGCTGGCGCGCCAGGCCCGCAAGCTCCTTGCCGCTCACCGATTTGGTGAACCCTTCGACGCGGTAATTGGAGGTATGCACCTTCATCAAGGCCGCCGTCTTGGGGCCGACAGCCTCGGCATAATCTTTCAAGTGGGTGCGGTTGGTGGTGCCGACCTCCACCAGCTTGGCGCCAGCCCGGCTCATGATATCGGGAATGCGAAAGGCGCCGCCGATTTCGATCAACTCGCCCCGGGACACGGGAACCTCTTTGCGCATGGCCAGACTGTTGAGGGTCAACAGCACGGCGGCGGCGTTGTTGTTGACCACCGTGGCCGCCTCGGCGCCGGTCAGTTCTGCCAGCAGCGCTTCCAGATGGCTATCTCGGTCGCCGCGCTTGCCGGAACCTAAGTCATATTCCAGATTGGCGGCGCCGGCCACTTCGGTCATGGCGGCAATGGCTTCGACGGGCAGAGGCGCACGACCGAGATTGGTGTGCAACACGGTGCCGGTGAGGTTGAAAACGGGCTTCAAGCTAGGTGCCGCCGCCAACTCCAGGCGCACCCCGATACGCTTCGTCAGGGCGCCTTCTTCCAGACCGGCCAGCGCCGCCTCCCCGTCCGTGCCAATGGCGGCGCGGCTTTCATCGATAACGGCGCGCACCGCTTCGGTCACCGGCGCCCGGCCATGGATTTCGGTGAGCGCCGCGACGCTGTTCATATTGAGCACGCGGTCGACGGAAGGAACGGATTGCTGGGGAGAATTTGGAGGGCTGGTCATGGCGGGAATCTCACGGATCCAGTTGCGCGTTTGATGTGCCAAGGCTAGGCTCGGCTGCCCGGAAGGTCAAGGCGGCGGCGCGGCGGATGCAACATGCAGCACCGCGTTTGGGCATGGACATCATCATCATTTATGGACATGAGCGGCCCAGCCGGTCTGGGGATGGCCCATCGGCGCAGCCCCTCCTTACGGCCAATGCTCTGAGTGCATGGCAGGTGCGACATATTTCGGGAAAAACGGCCATAACGGTTCATTACTATTCTTTACGGTTCCTACCGGTTTATACCGCTTTGAGGGCCGCCCAAATGGCACTTCATCCGGCTCGGCGCCCCTAAAACGCCATTTGATCATGCGCCCGGCGCATAGCGAATTTGGTCACGCAAAAACAACCCCGCACCGGTTTAAGAGGCGCGGAAATTCGGTGTTTCCTCTTCCTAAGAATGAAGGGAAAAAATTAGCACAAAAATGGAACAAAGTAAAGCGAAACGGATTAAGACTCTAGCCCGGTTGGGAATGGCCGGCGAATCAGCAACCAGTTTGCCAATTAGCAAAAGCGGATTCGAACTGCGCAAATCGAAGAGGAATTAGGCCTGCAAAGAAGATACCCACCGATATTTGCAGTTATAAACATATTATCCACAAAGTTGTTACTCATCGCCCTTGCAGATTTTTCCGACTCCGCTTAGAAGGAATTATGCCCTGGAAAATCAGCATCGATCCAGACGTAAACTGTGTTTTCATCAAGCACTACGGTGTCGTTACAATTGATGATATTTTGAACACGGCGGAGGATATTTTTAACCATCCCGGTCATCGCGCCGGCATGAGCATCCTTCGCGATCTTAGCGAGCATGGAATTCAGCCCGACATTCATTACAAGTCTCTAGCCGAAAAGAGTAAAGCCATGATCCGCGCCTTTGGCCCCAGGATCGGCCTATGCAAAACTGCCTTTGTCGTTGGCGATGGGCAAAACTACGCCAAGGTGCATCAATTTACCGTGGCCGGCAGGCTGGGCGACTATCCGATTGAGCGAAAACCATTCCGTGATATCGAGAATGCGCTGCGCTGGCTGGATTTGCCAGAGGACTACCGAATCAATTATCCGCAAGCGGCGGAATAGAACAGCGCTACCAAGGCGATTATACGCCGGACAGCCGTGAATATTTTGCAATCCGGTGTGGCGGGCAACGATCTGGCTGCATATTCCATCGAAATTACCGACCGAGATAGTTGGCAGGACGTGCCGGAGAACCGCTTCCTGTCGCACGCCCAATGTGCGGAGGCGGCGTCTAGAATTGCCGGACCAGGGGTTTGTAGATTAGATTGGCGGCTCACATTGGCGACAAGGAGCTGCGGCCATGTTTCAGAAAGACCAATTTATCAAAGCTTGCGGCGTGGCCGTGGCCGAAGACCAAAAAGCGGTGCGCGAACTGGTGGCCGAGGCGGTCGCCGATCCAGCCGCCATCATCGCCGAATTGGGAGCGCCCACCGAAGGCGGCGTATTTGTCCTACACGGTTCCGCTGATCTTACGGTAATCAATTTTGTCTGGTCGCCGTGCATGACGCTGATGCCTCACGACCACAACATGCCTGCCTGTATCGGCATCTATGGCGGGCGTGAAGACAATGTGTTCTGGCGGCGCCGGGACGGTGATGGCCCCGAGATCGAGGCGGCGGGAGCCGATTCCATGGGGCCCGGCCAAGTGGCAAGCCTAGGGCCCGACATCATCCATTCGGTGGCCAACCCTCTGACCAAGCTGACCGCCGCCATCCATGTCTATGGCGGTGATTTTTTCGATCCGCCCGAGCCCAGAAAGCAATGGGACCACGAAACCCTTAGCGAAGCGCCTTACGACATCAATTATGTGCGCGAAGTCTTCGCCCAGGCGCAGTTGCGCTTTGACGCCGGCCTGGCCGCCGGGACTTAGGCGAAATAGACTAAAGTACGGAGCGGCTCGCGGCGCCGAACATGTCACCATGGTCCGGGGCATCGGCGGTATCGGTATTGGCCAGGCGGCTGCCTTCGGTGCGCGACAGCAACAATACTTGCGCAATCACCGGGTTAATGGCCAGGGCGGCTAAAAACCAATGCAGCGGATTGCGGCTATGGCTCCTAGCGAACTGGGCAACGGAAGAGGCGAGCAGAATATAAAGCGAAACGGCAACGATAAGAAAAGTTATCACGGGATTTGAATTCCTATTTTAGGTTTTACTGAATTACACCTTTTTTTGCCCCATGGCGCGGCACCGCAAAACCCCCAATCCTGCAAGGGGTCCATGCAAGGATGGCATGGCGGCGATTGGCTCGCCGCTACAATCTGCTAAGTTGACGTGATGAAAGGCCCCGCGAACATATCACCAACCGCGCCAACCACCCGGCCCCGCTATGCGTTGCTGGATGTGGCCAGAGGCGGCGCGTTGCTGCTGATGTTCGTCTATCATTTCTCCTGGGACCTGACTTTTTTCCGGATGGCGGATTTTCAGATTTTTTCCGATTGGAAGTGGATCTGGTTCGCCAAATTCATCGCCTCGATCATCTTGTTCGTGATGGGCGTCGCGCAGGTGATGGCACGGCGGCGAAATCCGGCGGGCTTGGACCCGACGGTGATTTTGCGGCGTCTGGCGATTATCGCGGTGGCCGCCGGACTGGTTTCAGCGGCGACATTTATTGTCGATGCCAGAAGCTACATATTTTTCGGCATCCTGCATCATATCGCGGCGGCGAGCGTGATCTTGTTGGCGATTCACCGCTTGCCCAGTGTCGTGCTGGTAGTATTGGCCGCCGGCGTTGCCTTGGCGCCGGAATATCTGCGCTTCGATTTTTTTAATGCTGATTATCTTTTATGGCTGGGGCTTTATACCGATGCGCCGGGCTCCGTCGACTACGTGCCGCTGCTGCCCTGGCTGGCGCTACCGCTCGCCGGCGTGCTAGCCGGACGCATCATGTTTCGCGGCGATGCCGTGCCCGCCATGCTCGCCTGGGCGCCCAACGACCCGGTATCCAAGGCTGTGCATTATCTCGGCCGGCACTCGCTCATTGTTTATCTGATCCACCAGCCAATTTTGTTCGGCGGTTTGTACGCTTTCGTCTGGTTCAGAGCGAATTTCGGCTAGAGCGGTGTGCGCGGCTTTCGGCGTGCGCCAGATAGAAGACGGCGGCGATGATCATGGCGGCGCCGGCCCAGGTCCAAAGGCTCGGCACCTCGGAGAAAAAGACGAAACCATAGAGCCCTGCCCACAAGATACGGGTGAAGCTCATGGGCTCAACGGCGCTGATATCACCCAACTTATAGGCCTGCACCATCGCCATCTGGCCGAAGGTTCCGAAAAACGCCATAATGGCGATCCAACCCAATTGCTCCAGTCTGGGCGTCTGCCAAACATTGAGCGCCGGGATGATGGTGAGGATGCTCATGGTCAGCGCCGTATAGGCAACAATGGTCGGGGTGCGCTCGGTCGCCGACAATTTCTTAGCGAGGATTTTTTGCGCCGCGGTAAACACCCGGCTTCCCAAAACCAGTACAACGCCAAGCCCGATCAGCTCAAAGCCTGGGCGAACGATTACCAGCACGCCGGCGAAGCCGAACAATAACACCGCCCAGCGCCGCCATTCGCCGCGCTCGCCCAAAAACAACGCAGCGCCGATCACCGCGAACAAGGCCGCCGACATGTTGAGCGCCGTCGCCTTGGCCAAAGGCAGCATGGAAAGCGCCAGGAACCAGGCCATGCCGGACGCCGCGTTGCAGGCGCCCCTGGTCACATGTAGATAGGGCCGCTTTGTTTTTAGCGCACCGAAGCCGATGCGCATGAACCAGGGCACCAGGATGATCAGTCCCGCCGTCTGGCGCAGGAAATAAATTTCGAACGGATGCATGCCAAGGGCGAGCAGTTTTACAAACGCATGCATGCCCGACGTAAACGCGGTCGCCGACAGCATCAGCATCATGCCCTGCACGTTGCCGGATACGCCGGCGAAGCGGCCGAAGGGGTTCAATGCGCGAACTCAGATTGAATGGCGCTCATTGATAAGAGGGATCTTTGCGCTGCTTGGTGGCTGCCCATCGGGTGGCAACCTTGGCCGCAATGCCGGTCGAAAACATAGTGAAGGCGGCAATCAGGCCCCAGGACAAAGCCGCTCCCACAAGCTGGCTGTAGGCGACGCCTGAGAGCAAACCACAACCGAGAAATGTCAGGCCAAAAGCCTTGAACCATAGGCTCCAATTTCCACCGCTGATATCGGGGCCGGTCATCAATCCTTGTCGTCTCTGTACATTGCGCGCCCGACCGGCACGTATTTCCAGGGCGACGGCAATTCGTCCACGGGCACGTCAATGACCACCGGGACATCGGCCTTGAACGCCTGTTTCAAGGCGCTGCCCAATTCATCGGGACTTTTGGCGCGGAGGCCCAAGGCGCCGAAGCTTTCGGCGTATTTAACGAAATCGGGATTGGTCAGCTCGTCGGCGATATGGCGGCCATCGAAGAACAATTTCTGATTGCGGTTCACATTGCCGAAATGGGAATCATTGAAGACCACGGTCACCAAATTGATCTTGTGATGCACCGCCGTCGCCAGCTCGTTAGCGGCAAACATAAACCCGCCGTCGCCGGTAACCGACACCACTTGCTTGTCCGGATGCGCGACCTTGGCGCCAAGGGCTGTTGGGAAGCCGTAACCCAAGGTGCCCTGATAGCCGGCGTGGATGGAGGTGCGGGGGCCATAGACCGGAAATCCATATTGGGCGTAAAAGCCCATTTGGGTTACGCCCCAGCAGACGATGCCGTCGTCGTCCAACTCCCGGCGGAGATTCTTGGCATAGGAGGCCAGCGGCTCGAGGGTGAAATACTCATCCTCTTTGGCCTTCTTAGCTGCGTTCAGCTCGTCCTCGCGGCTATCCCGCTTGCGGTTGTGGCGAGACGCCCGTTCCGCCAAGCCGGCAAGGGCGCGCTTCGCCGTAGTCACCAGATGCACGTCCGGGGTGGCCAGATTGAGCGACTGTACCGGGTCCACATCGATGCGGATATATTTGGCGCCTTCCGGCAGCTTCCAGCCAGCCAAGGGCGGCAGCATGCGCGAGCCGGCCGAGACAATGACATCGAATTCCGGCCACATATCTCGACCGACCGTCCAGTTTTGTGCCAGGTAGTGGCGGAAATCCACGGCCCCCTGCCCCTGCGCCGACATAAACACCGGCGCCTGAACCTCTTCGGCGAGGGCCAGCAATTCGGCCTCGGCGCCGAAGATGCCGCCGCCCACGAAGATGGCCAGATTTTTCGCATTGCCGATCAGCGCCGCCGCCTGTTCGATGGCGTCTTCGTCCGGTTCTGCCTCCAAGGCTGCGTAATCGGCAAGAGGATCAAGCAGTGTCACCTCGCCAGAATCGCGCATGATATCGGGGGCCATTTCCAGATAGACCGGCTGGCGCCGACCGCTCAACAATTGGGCGAAGGCTTCGTTCACAAGCCCCGGCGCGGCGCCCTGGGTTTCGGCGCTGCCTCGCCATTTGGTAACGCTGGCGAGGACGCCCGGCTGATCGGCGATCTCGTGCAGCTGGCCGGTTCCCTTGCCCATCCATTCCGACAATATCTGCCCGCCCAGGCAGAGTACCGGAACGCCGAGCCCGTGCGCCGAACAAATTGCGGCGCCCACATTGAAGATACCCGGCCCGGGCACCACCACGGCGACACCCACCTTGCCCGTCGAATGGGCGTAACCGGTGGCCATGTAGCCGGCGCCCTGCTCGTGCCGGGTATGGATGATGCGTAGGCGATCTTTTTCTTTGTGGAAAGCGTCGAACAAATAGTCCAACTGAGCGCCAGGCAGGCAGAAGATGGTATCGACGCCGTGGCGGATCAACGATTGGGTCAGCGCATCGGCGCCGCTCATCTGGGTCATGGGTTTCCCCCTGGTTGGAGACCGGACCTGAACGCTGGGTCAGAGACTTTTGCGCGCGCCGATCAGAGCAAAGAAGTTTTTCTCGGAGCCGGCCTTGAGGCGCATTACAGCGCAGCCGAGCAATTTATCTTTGCCGTCAACACCGGCGGCCGGACAGTTTTCCTGGGACAGCTCAGGCGAGGTGGCGGTCACGGCTGGCTTGCTGCCATTGCCTTGGAAGGCCCTCGGCAAATCAGCTTCCCGGCGCCCGCCTGTTGCCTCGGCGGCCTTGACGACGATATCCGGGGTCACGCCGCTGCCCTGGATGGTACGCCCGGACGGCAGATAATAGAGCGCCGTGGTCAGGCGCAGCGCGCCGTCCCAGTCCAGCGGCGAAATGGTCTGCACGGAGCCCTTGCCGAAGCTTTGCCGTCCCATGATTGCGGCTCGGCCATGGTCTTGCAGTGCGCCGGCGACAATTTCAGACGCCGAGGCAGAGCCCCGATTGATAAGCACCACCATCGGCAAGCCGCCGGAAATATCACCGTTATGGGCATCAAAATTACGGCCGTTGCCATCCCGGTCGCGCACCGAGACCACCGTGCCCCGGTGCAAAAACGCATCTGCCACCGCCACCGACTGGCTAAGCAAGCCGCCCGGATTGTTGCGCAAATCCAAGACAATGCCCTTGAGCTTGGAGCCCAGCTTGGCACGCACCTGATCCATGGCGCTTTCCAGCACGATTTCTGAACTTTGAATGAAATGGGTCACGCGAATGATGCCGATATTGCCTTCGGTCGCCCACTTGACCGGCTGAATGCGGATAATAGCACGGGTGATCACCACGTCGAACTCGTCCTTTTTGGCGCGCCGGATGCGCAGCGTAACATCCGATTGCGGAGCGCCGCGCAGACGCCGGACGGCCTGCATCAGGCTCATACCCTTGATCGCATCACCGTCCACATGGGTGATCAGATCGCCGGCCTTGATGCCGGCCCGATAGGCGGGCGTATCGGCAATCGGCGAAATCACCCGGATTAGCCCGTCTTCCAGATTGATCTCGATACCAAGGCCGCCGAACTGCCCCGAGGTGGCAACCTGGGATTCCCGGAATTCCTGTGGATTGAGGTAGCTGGAATGGGGATCGAGAGTGGCCATGATGGCGTCGAGGGCACTTTCCGATGCTTCCGCCGGGCGCACCTTGCGGCTTTCAGCCTTGATTTTATCGAGGGCCCCGACAGCGGTCTGGATCAACTTGGCTTCGTCAGTGGCATGCACGTAGTCGTCGCGTACCCGCTCGAACGCATTGGCGAAATGCTTGAGCTGCTGGCCGCGGCTGCCGTCGGCTTGGGTCACCTCGCCAAAGCGGGTTTTGAAGCGCTCATACTCGGCGCTCGCTTCAACAGAGCGTTTGAAGCGGATATCGAAACCGCCAAACACCCGGGCCATGGACGAATCGCCACAACCGGTCAGGATGCCGGTGAGAATCACAAGAAGGATGGTGGTGGATAGGAAGTTGGGTCTGGGTTTTAGCATAAGCGCTTATTCTGATCCATTTGCCGGTGATTATAGCCCATTGAGGCGGCGCGCCGAAACGCTAATTTACTCATCCGCCGGTGGTGATTTTTTCGATCAATTCTTTCAATATCCACGGCGCATCGTCGTTGTTGACTTGGCATGTTCCTGCCGCTTCGTGGCCGCCGCCGCCATATTGCAGAACCAATTCTCCGATATTGGTGCCCGACGTGCGGTTGAAGATGGATTTGCCCACCGCGTAGACGGTGTTCAATTGATCCAGCCCCCAAATGGCATGGATAGAAATATTGGCGTCCGGATAAAGGGCGTAGATCATAAACCGGTTGCCCGCATAGATGATCTTTTCCTCGCGCAAATCGAGAACAATAAGATTGTCGTGCTGGGTGGTGCAGCGGCGCAATTGCTCGGCGAATTTTTCCTTGTGCAGATTGTACAGCTCGATCCGCTCCAGAACATCCGGGTGCTGCAGAACCTCGTCGATATCCCGGTCCCGGCAAAGTTCGATCAGCTCCATCATCAATTGGTAGTTGGAGACCCGGAAGCTGCGGAAGCGGCCGAGGCCGGTGCGCGAATCCATGATGAAGTTGAGCATCGCCCAGCCGGTCGGCTCCATCACCTCGTCCATGTTGAATTGGGCCGAATCGGAGCGGTCAACGGCGTCCATCAAATCGGTTGTGACCTTGGGAAAGGCATCGCTGCCGCCGTAATAATCGTACACCACGCGCGCCGCCGAACGGGCGGTTGGCTTGTTGATGTAATTATCCGGCATTTTATCGAGGCGGATAGTCTCCGACGAATGATGATCGAAAGCGCGCTGCACACGCCGGTCGAACGGCAGGTTGGCGGTGATATCGTTCTCGCTCAACAATACCAGCCCGTCCTGCACATCCTTGGGGTGCACGAATTTGATCTCGTCGATGACTTCCAGCTCGCGAAACAGGACGGCGCACACCAATCCGTCAAAATCGCTGCGCGTTACGAGCCGAAATTTTCCTTCAACGTCCACCATGTGCGCACCTGCCAGCCGTTACCATCATTACGCTCAACACCGCTTATAACCAACTATCTCTGTGGATTCCAGTCACTTGGCGTAGACGCCGCCGGGCTCGCCTGTCACAGTATCCGTGATCATCATCAAATTTCACCGGAACCCACCCTATGTTGGAGCTTTACCACAACGATATGTCCAGTTGCGCCCAGAAAGTGCGCACGGCACTGGCCGAAAAAGGCCTTGAATGGACCGGCCATCACCTGGATTTGCGCGCCGGCGATACGCTGACGCCGGACTATCTGAAATTGAACCCGAACGGCGTCGTGCCAACCTTGATCGACAATGACTTTGTGCTCATCGAAAGCACAGTGATCAACGAATATATCGACGATGCCTACCCCGATCATCCCTTGCGCCCCGACGATCCTCGGGCGCGGGCCAAAATGCGCCTATGGACCAAAAAACTGGACGAGGGACTGCATACCCACACCGCAACCATTTCGGCGGCTATTGCCTTTCGCCATCAGCAAATCGACCGCCCGCCGGAGGAACTCGCCCGCATCCTGGCGGCCATGCCGGACGTGGCCAAACGCGAGCGGCGCAAGGATTTGATCGAAAACGGCGTCCATTCCCAATTATTCCCGGACGCCATCCGCGCTTGGGACAAGACCTTGGGCGACATGGAAGACGCGCTTGGGAGCAGCACCTGGCTGGCGGGCGAAGAATTCAGCCTCGCCGACATCGCCTATTCTCCGTACCTTACCCGTTGGGAGCATCTGCAATTGGTGGGACTGGTGGACAAGCGTCCGCGCCTGCAAGACTGGTTCGCGCGCATTCGCTCCCGGGACAGCTACCGCATTGGCCTTGCGGACTGGTTCAGCGATAAATACCTGCCGCTGATGGAGGAAAAAGGCCTGGAGGTCTGGCCCGAGGTCAAGAAGCTTCTATAGACCCCAACGCGTGCACCGCCCATATGGCCAGGGCCACCAGCACGAAGGCGCCTCCCTGATGGGCGGACGCCAGTGGCACCGGCACGACCAACAATAGCGTCGCAATGCCTAGGGCGAATTGCGCCAACCCCATTAGCCCAAAGAGATTAAAGACCAAGCGTGCCCTGCCCGCCGGCAATCGCCGCCGGCCCCAAATCCAGGCTATGGCCACCAGGATGATCGCCGCCTCGGCCAGGAGCCGGTGGTTGAACTGCACTAGGGTAATGTTTTCGAACAAATTCACCCAAGCCGGCGATTTCAGGAACAAGCCATCCGGCACCAATTGGCCGTCCATAGTGGGGAATGTGTTGTAGGCTAGGCCCGCATCAAGGCCGGCGACGAAGCCGCCCGAAGTCATGGTCAGCACGATCCAGGCGGCAACCGCCACGGTAAACCAGGTCAGCCCGGCCTGGCCCGGATCGGCACGCCAGCGCCCGGCCCCGCGCATCAAGGACAAGGCCACCCAAAGCATGTAGGCATAGATGACCATGGCGGCCAGCAGATGCGCCACCAGCCGGTATTGGCTGACATCTGTGCGCACCGAAAATCCCGATTTGACCATGAACCAGCCAAGCACCCCTTGCGCGCCGCCAAGCACGAACATGAGGATCAGCCACGGCGCCATGCGCGCTGTGATCACCCGGCGGAACACGAAGAACAGGAACGGCAGCAAAAAGGCAAAGCCGAGCAGCCGGCCCCATAGGCGGTGCACATATTCCAGCCAGAATATGGATTTGAAGCCTTCCACGGTCATATCCGCGTTCACTTCTTGATACTGCGGTATCTGTTTATAGAGATCGAAGACGGCGCCCCATTCGGCCTCGTTGAGCGGTGGCAGCCAGCCTGTTATAGGCCGCCAATCGACCATGGACAGGCCAGACCCGGTGAGCCGCGTCAGCCCGCCAAGGATGATCATCACAAACACCATGGCGATCAGCGCCAGCAGCCAGACGCCGAGGACGCGGGCGTTTCGGGTCGCCTGATCCGGTGGAGCCTCCATCCGAAGTTGCGTATCGGCCATTTGCATGGCCGGGTTTTCTCACAGATTGAAGCCGAGGCCAAGGCAGACGCGCAAACCCAGATCGCTGAAATGACAGGTGCCGCTTGTTGTGCCACCGTTGTGCCATTAGGCTTTTGAAGTCGATGGTATTTTTTAAAGAACTGCTGTAACCCCAGAGGAGTTTCCCATGAAGATCGTTGTTTTCGGCCCGGACAAGCGAACAGGTGTTTTGCAAGATGATCAGGTGGTTGATATCTCCGGCGCCTATGCAAAGTATCTCGGCGAAACCGGATCGGATGGGCAGCCTGGCGATGTGCCGTCAGATCTTAGCCAGTTCATCGAAGGTGGGGATCACACCTTGGCCTCGGCCCAAAAATCCCTCGACCATCTGTTCGGTGACGCGGCGGATAAAAAAGGCTCGGACGGCACCAGCGTCGTTTGCGCGGTTGCCGATACGCAACTGCACGCACCGATTACAGAGCGGGCTCGCATCGCCTGTGCCGGTGGAAATTTTGCCGATCATGCGGCGGCAATGGCGGCCCGCTCCGGTGGTGACGTTCAGGAATTTGTGGGTGATGCCCACCAGAACATACGCGACACCGGTATTTGGGGTTTCTGGAAAGTGCTCCGCGATTATGTGGCTCCCGGCGGCGAGGTGGTTTATCCGAAGCGTTGTAAGCGCCTCGATTATGAGGGGGAAATGGCAATCGTTCTTGGCCGCCGAGGCAAGGATATCGCCGCCGGCGAAATCAATGATTATATCTGGGGGGTTACCCTGCTCGGAGACTGGAGCGCCCGCATGACCATCGAGCCCGGCCCGCTCAAATTTGGTTTGCAAAAGAACTTCGACGGCTCCTGTTCTATCGGCCCCTGTATTGTGGTGGGGGAAGTCGATCCGTTTGATGCGATGGTCGAGACCGTGGTCAATGGCGAGCGGCGGCAATATTTCAACAACGGCGATATGGTATTCAGTTTCGGAGAATATCTTGAGCATTTGTCCAGGGATTTCACC
>JABHAA010000134.1 GCA_018674495.1 Rhodospirillaceae bacterium
CAGCGGCAAGGACGAAACACCGACCGAACTGGTGGAGTAGCTCTTACCCTACAGAATTGAAAAAGGCCGGCCCTTAGGGACCGGCCTTTTTTTATGGCGCAGAGTCTGTACGCGTTATCGCCAACATACAAAACTCTTGATATTTTGGATGGTAGTGTCCTAAAAGTAACTATGCTCACATTTTCGTGAAATATAAGCAGACTCTTTCTCACCAAAATGTGAGTATGCAATTTCAAACGACAAAAATTTATTTCAATTACTTGGCAGCGGAAGGAGAAGTAATCATGTCCATCAAAAAAGCAAATCTGGGGCTGGCGATGGTGGCGGCGGGCGCCATGGCCCTGGGCGTCGCGACTACCAACACAGCGGGCGCTACGGAAACTATCAAAATGACAGCCATCGACGGGTACTCCACCAAGTCCATGTGGGTGCGCGAATTTATCGGCTTTTTTATCCCGGCCATCGACAAAAAGCTGGCCGCTACCGGCAACTACAAAATCCAATGGAACCAGGCTTTCGGCGGGCAAATTGTTAAAGTCCGCGGTGTCATGAGCGGCCTGCAAAAAGGCTTAGGTGATATCGGCGTGGTAACCGCGGTGTTCCATGGGGACAAATTGCCGTTGCAGCAAATTGCCTTTGCGACCCCGTTCGTGACCACAGATCCGGGATTGGTGGCGCGCACTTTTGACGGCCTGGCGGGAAAATTTCCGGCCATTAAACAGGCCTTTGCCAAGTTCGGTCAGGTCTATCTCACCAATGGTGCGGTGCTGGATTCCTACCAAATTTTCTCCAAGAAATCGATCACCAAGCTGGGCGATTTCCAGGGCCTGAAAGTCGGTAGCGCAGGGCTTAACCTGCGTTGGCTGCAAGGTTTTGGCGCCGCTGGGGTTAGTGGCTCGCTGGTGACTTATTACAACAAGCTGAAAACCGGTGTGCTTGACGCCATCATGCTCTGGCCGGAATCAGTTGCGGGCCGCAAAATGTACGAGGTTGCGCCCTATGTGCTGAAGGCCAATCTGGGTTCGGTCAATTCCAAGGCGATCACCGCGAACGCCAAATCCTGGAAGAAGCTGCCCGGCGAAGTGCAAAAAGCTATCAGGGCCGCAGCCGTTGAATACCGAGACCGTTTGGCCGAGCAGGCGTTGGCCAAGGCTGCCGGCAGCTTTGCCAAAATCAAGGCCAATGGCGGCAAAATCCACACCATGGATCAGGCAGGGCGCGTCGAATGGGCCAATAAAATGCCCAATGTCGCCAAGGGCTGGGCCGCCTCGTTGGAGAAAAAAGGCCTTCCTGGTAACGCCATGCTTACCTCTTACATGGACACCATGCGGGCGGCGAAGCAGCCGATCATCCGCCAATGGGACAAGGAATAGCCCTTACCCGGTTTACGCGGTAATACTATTCCATGTCTGAATATGAACAGGGGGCGCTGCCGTCTAGCGGCGCCCCCAAGTCTCTGATAGCGGCAAAACTAGGGCTGGGCCTGGACGGGCTGTTGTCGGTCATGAACTCCATCGGTTCTGGATGGATTTTCCTGTTGATGGTCATGATCTGTGTCGATGCCACCGGGCGTACATTTTTCGCCCACCCGTTCCACGGCGTCAACGAGTTGGTGGAAATGTCCATCGTCGGCATTGTCTTCATGCAGTTAGGCGACGCCACGAGGCGTGGACGCCTGACCCGGTCCGATGGATTTTACAATCTGATGCGGGCGCGGGCGCCGGGATTCTGGCGTTATCAGGCCACCATATTTGAGCTTCTTGGCATCACGTTCTTTGTGATCGTATTGACCGGCGCCATCCCGGAAATGATCGACGCCTATCAGCTAGACTATTTCGTCGGCGAGGAGGGCTTGTTCACCTTTCCCGAATGGCCGATCAAACTGGTCATTGTTCTCGGCTGTCTTGTTACCTTGTTGCAGTTCGTACGTATTCTTTGGCGGATCGTGCGGACCGGGTCCGCCCAAATCAGCCCTCCCGGCGCCTGAGGTCAGTTCCATGAGCCCCATAGAAATTGGCGTATCGTCCGTTGTCCTCATCGTATTCTTTATCTACACCGGGCTTTATATTCCGGTGGCGCTGGGCTTGATCTCGTTTGTCGGCGTCTGGATCATTCGCGACAACGTCGATATCGCCGTCGCTCTGTTATCGGAATCGGTGTCCGATACTATTTCGGCGTTGACCTTTGCGGCCATACCCTTGTTCGCGCTGATGGGGTTGATCACACAGAAGGCTGGGATCGGCCGCGATGTCTATGAGGTCGCCAATTTCATATTTTATCGGATCCGGGGCGGGCTTGGTATCGCCACTGTCGCCGCCAACGCCATCTTTGCCTCGATCACTGGCTCGTCCATCGCGTCGGCTTCGGTGTTCACCAAAGTGGCGGTGCCCGAAATGCGCCGCTTCGGCTTTAAGACCCGCTTTTCGGTAGGCGTGGTGGCCGGCTCGTCGGTCCTCGGCATGCTGATCCCGCCGTCGAACATGTTGATTATTTATGCCATCGTTACCGAGCAATCCATAGGCCAGATGTTCATCGCCGGCATCGTGCCCGGCATTCTTTTGGCCATTGCCTATGCCGGTCTTATTCTGTTTCTGGCCTATTTCGTGCCGCGCTTCGTCGGCGGCCAGCAATCGGCCGGCATCGCCGCCGAAGATTGGGCTTCCATGAACTGGTTCGATTTCTCGGCCAAGGTAACGCCGGTGATCATTCTGGTGCTGGTGGTGCTCGGCGGTATCTATGGCGGCATCGTTACGCCGGTGGAAGCCGGTGCGTTGGGCGCCCTCACGGCGCTGATAATCGCCATCGTCAAACGCGCCCTGAGCCTTCGCGATTTCTGGGAGATATTGGTCGAAACCGGACATATCGCGGCGTCAATCCTGTTCCTCATTATCTCGGCGTCCATGTATAGCCGTATGCTCGGCGTCGCCGGACTGCCCACATTGTTCGGCGATTTCCTGATCCATATGGAGCTGACCCTGGTGACGCTGATGGTGATCTACGTCATCATGTTGATTCTGTTAGGCACCATTCTCGATACCTCCTCGATCATCCTCATCATAGTGCCGTTATTTTTGGGCGTGCTCGACAGCTACGGCATCGATCTGGTGTGGTTTGGTATCGTCACCGTGGTCGGCGCCGAGATCGGTCTGCTGACGCCGCCGCTCGGCATATCGTGTTTCGTGATCAAGAGCACCATCGATGATCCAAGCGTATCCCTCGCCGACATATTCATAGGCGCGTTGCCATTCGCGGTGACGATGTTACTAGTATTGATTGTTCTGATCGCCTATCCAGTCCTGAGCCTTGGGTTATTGAATTTTTCCTTCTTGTAGTGCCCAGCACCAAATTCCAAAATTAATAATAGAAACTTTGGGGCATTGGCTGAAATATATTTTTCTTTACATAATAATACAATTTCCTTACGCCCAGTTAATAATAAACGCTACAACCATCCCTATAATTAGGCCACAAATTGACGAGCCGCCAAGGCAAGCGGGGATCAGTTAACTCGTTAGTGTCTGTCGGCTTAGGGGGATTATCTGTGGCTAGAACCAAAAATGAATTGCTTCAATTGCTCGCAGAAGCAAACAAGAAACTCATGGAGTATGCTCAAATAGATAAGAGCATCGGTGCAACTCTGGATCATGTTCTCGCAAGACTAGAATCCGAATATGAGAGTTCGGTCGCGCTTCAAGCCAAGGTTGTTGAGATGGCTGACAAGTTGGTGGCTTCCGGACAGGATCACGATAATACGTTGAAGGAGCTCGAACAAGTTAAGGCTGCACTCAACATATCTCTTGACCGCCTGGATTCCATTCGTAACCAGGTCGAGGCGGCCAAGATATTGATTGCCACCAACGAAGTGGATATGCACGAGGTGGATGCGCGCCTCGACAAAATAAAAAAGACGGCGGACGTTACCATTATCTCCATAAACGATTTCGATAGACCCCGCTACAGGCATTAGCGGCTCAGGTGGACATCTAGGAACGGTGCAGGGTTAGCCGGCTCCAAAGTGGGAATTGAAAGCCGGATATCTGGGTGGCGCTCAATTCGTGTTCTTGTCACAGGCCCGGCCACATTGGATAATTGGCGACGCGAGCTAATTGTCTGAGGGAGGGCCACCATGAGCAATGTAATTCAACAGTTCGACTTGAGCGGCAAGATCGCTATCGTCACCGGCGCCGGTTTTGGGCTGGGGCGGGTGTTCGCCGAAACCCTGGCCGAGGCCGGCGCTTCGGTTATCGTCACCGACCGGGACGGGCCGGGCGCCGATGAAACCGCAAGCTTGATCGAAGCCGCCGGCGGCAAGGCCACGGCGATGACCGTCGATGTGGCAGATCCCGCTGCCATCGAAGCCATGGCCGCCGAGATTGCCAAGGATCACGGCGGTGCCCAGATATTGGTCAACAATGCCGGCATCACCTGCCGCTCCACCCGGCTCCACGAAATGCCGGTGGAGGATTGGAACGAAGTGCTAGCCATCAATCTTTCCGGCGTCTTTCTTTGCACAAGGGCGATGATCCCGCAGATGCTGGATGCGGGCAGTGGCTCGATCATCAATATATCGTCGATCCTCGGTCTGGTCGGCCACTATCCGGATTTCGCCATGGCCAATATCTGTTATTCGGCCACCAAGGCCGGGGTCATAGGCCTGACCCGCCAGACCGCCGCCGAATATGCCGCCGACAATATCCGGGTCAACGCCATCGCGCCCGGCTGGCACGGCGGCACAAGGCTAGGCGATGTCAATCGAAGTTCCATGAATAATGATATGATTTCCAAATTCGAAGATGCGGTTTTGGACGGCACGCCTATGAAGCGTCGCGGCGTGCCTGACGAACTGGCCGGATTATTGCTGTATCTTGCCAGCGATGCGTCGTCCTACATGACCGGCCAGGTGATCGCCAACGACGGTGGCTGGACGGGGATATAGGCGGTTAAGTAATTAACCCTGCTTCTTTCAAACTATCAGTAATCTCGTCCAGAATTTCCGGATCATCGATGGTCGCCGGCACCTTATAATCGGTGCCGTCGGCGATGGCGCGCATGGTGCCGCGCAAGGTCTTGCCCGACCGGGTCTTGGGCAGGCGCTGAACCACAATTGCCGTCTTAAAGCTAACCACCGGGCCGATTTGATCGCGCACCATGCGGACCACGTCTTCGGCGACAGCGTCCGGCGATTTATCGGCGCCCACTTTCAGCACCAAAAAACCCAACGGAACCTGGCCTTTCAATTCGTCCGCAGCGCCGACAACGGCGCATTCGGCCACGTCGGAATGCTCCGATAGAACCTCTTCGATGGCGCCAGTGGACAGCCTGTGCCCGGCCACATTGATGATGTCGTCGGTTCGGGTCATCACGTACACATAGCCGTCTTCGTCGATATAGCCCGCATCGGCGGTGTGATAATAGCCGGCAAAATCATCCAAGTAGGCTTCGATGAACCGGGCGTCCGCATTCCACAACGTGGGCAGGCTGCCCGGCGGCAGTGGTAATTTGGCGCAGAGGGCGCCGATCTCGCCTGGCTTCACCTCGGCGCCGGCGGGATCGAGGGCGCGCAAATCCCAGCCCGGAACCGGCTTGGTGGCCGAGCCGTATTTGATCGCCTGCGGTTCCAACCCCATGCAGTTGGCGGCGATCGGCCAGCCGGTCTCGGTCTGCCACCAATGATCGATCACCGGCACGCCCAAATGGGTCTCGGCCCACTGGATGGTCGCCGGGTCCGCATGTTCGCCGGCCAGAAACAGCGTCTGGAACTTGCTCAGGTCATATTGCTTGATCAATTCCCCGTCCGGGTCTTCGCGCTTGATGGCGCGGAACGCGGTTGGCGCGGTGAACATGGCGCGGGCGCCGTGTTCGGCGATAACGCGCCAGAAGACGCCAGCGTCCGGCGTGCCCACCGGCTTGCCCTCATAAAGGATCGTTGTGCAGCCATGGATCAGCGGCGCATAGACGATATAGGAATGCCCGACCACCCAGCCCACGTCGGAGGCGGTGAAAAACACATCACCCGCCTCCAGCCCATAGATATTGCTCATAGACCAATTGAGGGCCACCGCATGGCCGCCATTGTCTCGGACGATGCCTTTGGGCACGCCGGTGGTGCCGGACGTGTAGAGAATATAGAGCGGATCGGTGGCGGCGACGGTGACGCAATCGGCGGGCTCGGCGGCATTGATAATCTCTTGCCAGTCGTGATCGCGCACCTGTGTCAATTGCGCCGCTTCTTGCTCTCGCTGCAGGATCACGCACCCTTCCGGCTTCCAGGAAGCCTGCTCGATGGCGCCGTCGAGCAGGGGCTTGTAGGGAATGACCCGGTTAACCTCGATACCGCAGCTCGCCGAAAGAACGATCTTCGGCTTGGCATCGTCGATGCGGGTGGCCAGCTCGTTGGAGGCGAAGCCGCCGAACACCACCGAATGAATAGCGCCGAGCCGGGCGCAAGCCAGCATCGCCATGGCCGCCTCGGCCACCATCGGCATATAGATCAGCACCCGATCACCTTTTTCCAGGCCGAGGGCGGAAAGTGCGCCGGCCAGCCGGGCCACATGGTCCAGCAATTCGGCGTAGGTGTAGCGCCTGATGGTACCGGTGACCGGGCTGTCGTGGATCAACGCCAATTGATCGCCGCGTCCCGCCGCCACGTGGCGGTCGAGGGCGTTGTGGCAGGTGTTCATTCTGGCGCCCGGAAACCAGCGGTAAAAAGGCGGGTTGCTACTGTCCAGAACCTGGTCCCAGCCGCGGCTCCAATCGATATTTGCGGCGGCGGCGGCCCAGAATTCTTCTGGGGTTTCCAGCGCGGACCTATATGCGGCCTCATAAGCGCCCATGGCATCCTCCCAATATTATTCTTGAGTAATCAATTTAGGGGACAAGCGGCGCCAAGGCAAAAATAAACCCCGGAGAACCGTCCGGGGTTTATCGTCTGAATTGCGGTTATGGGATCAAAGGGTGATCACCGGCACCAGCCAGCCGAGAACCAATCCGAAGCCGCCATGGACAAGCAGACTGGCGAACCATGCCATCGGATGGATGCCCGACAGGAAGAAGCCCTCGCGCAAATAAACCGGCACGTAGAAGATACCCGACACGGCCCATAGGATGACGCCCCAGGTGGCGCCCTGGATCAGCGGCGTGCCCGGAAGGAATTGATGAAAATAGGTGGCGTAGAGGAGCGTGAAAAACACGCCGTTGAAATAAATGACAATGACGCCGGCCCAATAGGGAGGATTTCCGTCGAAGGAATCGGCGTAGGTCAACATCGTCATGGCTTTGGGAAAATCCAGGCGCGGCAGGCCCAGCTTCACATTCCACAAGGCCAGTGCCAGCAACACATAAGTCGCCAATATGCCGACCAGTATCATTTGAACGAATATCGCTAATGTCATGAAACCCCTCCAATTATTTTATTACAACTGGCGTTAGCCTAACCAGTGGCGCCGCCGATTTCCAGGGTTTTGATTGGCGATGCTTCGGCCCTATCCATCTTCGCTTGCTTGGCGGTAGGGCGAATATCCCATCAGCCCTTGAATCTCGTAATCCACATCGCTGGCTTCGTGTTTGACGAAATCAGCGACCGCGTCCCGAAATTTTTCGTCTTCGATCCAGTGGGCGCTAAACACTTCGCGCGGCAAATATCCGCGCTGGATTTTGTGCGGCCCTTGCGCGCCGGCTTCCACCCAACGCAAGCCGTTCTCAATGGCGAAATCGATGGCCTGATAGTAGCAGGCCTCGAAATGCAGGAACTTCACCTCTACTGAGCAGCCCCAGTTGCGCCCGAATATGGTGTTGTCGCCCACCAGGTTGAGGGCGCCGGCGATGCGTGCGCCGTCCTGCTCGGCCACCACCAGCATCGCCATGTCGGACATGGTCTCGCCCAGGATCGAAAAGAACTCCCGGGTCAAATAGGCACGCCCCCATTTGTGATCGATGGTGTTCAGATAATAATGATAGAAGCTGTCCCAGTGGTCCTCGGTAATATCGTCGCCGGTCAGTCGTTTTAAGGTGACGCCGGCATCGGCCACCTCGCGGCGCTCTTTTTTGATCGCCTTGCGTTTGCGCGAATTCAGCTCCCCAAGGAAATCATCGAAAGTCTCGTACCCCTTGTTCTCCCAATGGAATTGCTTCGAGGTGCGCATTAAAAAGCCGGCATCGCCGAGCCGTTGCCATTGGGCTTCAAGGGGGAAGGTCATGTGCACCGACGACACATCGTGCTGGCGGGCCAGTTGGATCATGCCGGCAATGAGCACATCGTGATAGCGGTCCGGCGCATCCGGGTGCAGCAAAAGCCGCGGGCCGGTGGCCGGCGTGAACGGCACGGCACATTGCAATTTGGGATAATATTTGCCGCCGGCCCGCTCATAGGCGTCCGCCCAGCCCCAATCGAATATATATTCGCCGTAAGAATGATTCTTGAGATACATGGGCATACAGGCCGCGACGCGCCCGGCCTCGTCCTCCACCACCAAATGCTGGGGCAGCCATCCGGTCTCGGCACGCACCGATCCTGATTCTTCGAGGGCGTTCAAAAACGCATGGCGCACAAACGGGTTCGCATCCCCAGCGCAGGCATCCCACTCCGCAGCGGGCACCTGATCGATACGGTTCAGAATTTTTACGGATACGTCTTCGCGGCCATCGGGCATGGGAGAAGATTAGGCGAGCGGCGGGGTGGGAGCAAGTCCGCCAACGCGGGCAGCCGCTCCATACCTCAAGAATTGTTGTCCGTAAACTATTAGCTACTAGGGGTTGATCCGCGAACGAGAATCGGTGTTCTCTACTACAAAATAACGGTCCAAACAGCTTCTTCGCCAGGGTAAATACCTAGAGGAGGCTCGGTTGTCCAGAGATTACCGCCGCTACCACAATCCGCTCGCCGCCGGATTTCTGCTTTTGTTACTCACCGGTTGTGAAACTCAGTTCCAATCCATCGCCCTTGGGGCTGTCGGCGCCACGGTTTTGGGTGCGCAGGCACCCAACAATGAAATTGAGCAGATATATTATTTGGGCTCGTTCGATCCGCAAGATCAGCTGCCGCCCCAGGTGTACAGGGTTCGCGTTCACGGGCAGGCAAGCGCCATCAGCGGAACCAAGTTTGCGTCGGGCTGGGTACAATCGAAACTCATAGATTCCCTCGGCACCAGCGTGTCCTTTGAGAAGGGCTCCAAAAATCCAAAAATTTCAAACCTGTCCGACAGGGATACAGCCGCGATTAAAACCGGCCGGCGCTTGGTTCAGTTCGGACCGGAAGGTTTCCGCGAGGCGCCCGCCGACCACCGTTTGGTTATCCTCATGGGATCCAGCCCGGAAAATTTCTTCAAGGCCATCGATTCTTCCTTAAGTGCGATATCCGGCGCCGAGGCTCAGCAACGCAACAGCGCGCTTACCCAAAAACTATTCGAATCCCTGGTCCTGATCGAGGCCGAGCGTGACCGGCTTGGCGATCTGAAGGAGCAGATTGAGGGAGATGAAGCCCGATGAGGTGCAACGGCATAGAAATGAGGCACGGCGCCAGGCGGATTTTACCCAAATTGGCGGGGCTTTCGGCGCTGGCGGTACTTTTGGGTGGCTGCGCGGTCATGCAGATTGACGTGGATGTCTACAAAGGGCCGCTGTCTAACCACCGGGATGTGCAATCCCAACGCATTGCCTCGCTGGCGATTGCGGCCAAGCCGTTGCTCATCGATTTGCGCAATGATCTTGAAAGAAAGGTACGCGATGACCTCGGCCTGCCGTTTTCGAAAATTGTATTCAAAAATGATTTCGTCTCCATTGTCGACTTGAAGGGAGATAATTTTCGTAATGAACAGGCCGAACGGGTAAACAATGTCCTAAGCCTCTATGAAAACAAGGGGCTACCCTTCGTGTCCGATCTGGTGGATGGCCGCAATGAGCTGGCATCGGCTTTGGCCAAATTTTCCCCCGATAAGAAGGCGCGGCAAGAACGCTGGGATACAATCGCATGGGAAATCCGCAACGACGACGATATGCAAGGCCTTACAAAACTTCGAAATGCGTTCGAAGCTGTTCTCAACCGAAAAGAGGACGCAAAATTTATAAAGATTGCGGATATACGCGGAGCAATTGAAGGCCCGAATGTCATTCAAGGTGCTGTAGATCTACCCATCTATGCCCCCAGCAGCGGTAAAGGGCTTCTTGCCGTCTGGAACTACCATTATGGTGTTTTTGCAGGTGAAAGTTATTTCCGCCATGACGGCAAGCCATTTACCGATAAGTTCTCCAAATTATTGTTTGATGACCCGGACAGCGCTTCGGCGCGGCTGTTCCGCCTAAGCCTCACCCAGACCGCCAATGGGTATTTTGAGGTCCGTCGCGCCATAGAAAAAATCTGGCGCACTGCCGTTGGCGCTATGGTGGAGCTGAACTCGAAAGCAAAAGAGGCGCAGCGTAATACGCCTGTATTGCAGCAAAAAAATGACGCCCAAATGCGGGAAGGGCTGGCCGACTTGATCGCCAATTTTACGCAGCCTGCGGCATTGGCTATCGCCGTCTGCGCGGATACAGAGGACGTCGGCGATACAAAGAAACCGCCCTTGGCCAGGATCACGCAAATTTTGTCGGCAGAAACGCTGAAGGCAGATCGGAATTGGAACAAGAAGTCCGGGAAAAATGAATCAAAAGCCGACAAGGCGCGGCGCGAAATCAGACAGAAACTGAAATCCAATAATGAACTGGTCGGTTTGTTGAGACTGGCCGACTTCCGGTTCAGGGTCTTACCGGAGAAGGCTATTGAAGCCTGCACGACGGCCCAAAAAAATAACGCAAAAATACTATTGGACAGGGCGTTTTATGCTCCGCCGGTGGGCCGTCAATTCGGTATAATGACTACGGGGACGACCAGCGAGACCGAAATATCCAAGATATCAGATGTAATCCCAAGCATTGTTACCGATATCGTCAGCGCCGGTGGCGCGGGCGGATTTGAGCGCGGGCGATTGCCGGACGGGATCGAAGCGATCAACGAGGAATTCCTCAAACTGTCCGCGACACCGGGTGTCGATAAAAAGCTGTTTGAGGAAAAGCGTAAACTGCTAATCGATGTGCTGGTGCGGTTTTCCGAGAAAATGCTGTTCGTGGCCAATAATGAAGCCATTATTTCCGATCCGTCGACCAAGGCGACATTCAGCCGGTTTACACTGGCGCTGCAGGCCATCGGCAATACGATCCAAGTCCAGGCCGACGAAATCCTGCACCGCCAATCCTATGATGAGAACCTTGCCAAGCGCGGCAAATCCGAACTGCGCGCCTGGGCGGAGGCGTTCGGTCGCACCAGCACCCGCGTCATTGATGATCTCGTATCGGGCCTGCAAGACGATGTGAACGTTCAAGACAAATTATCGAAATCGCTGAAGGAGGCTGATGAGGCGGCGGCAAAGCTGGCTCAATATGCGGTGGACGCCGTTGCAGCAAATACGGCGAACCGGTCGCCACCGTCTCCGGATGCTGCCGGCACGGTTGATGCGCTTGGCAAAATCAAACAGCGGATCGATGTTCTGTCCCGCATTGTCGATACGAATAAAGTTTTGAAGGGCTCGTCCCCCGCATCGGCAGCCGACAAGGCAGCAATATTGGCTCAATTGGACATTGACTATCCCAGTGGGGCAACCGGATCGGGCAACGAAATGGTTGCCAAAATTGACAAATGGCTGGCTGGTGAGATTGCGAAATTGCCGGCGTCCCTGAAATCCAATCCGCGCCGAATTCTCCTGAACAATGCCCATCTATACCTGTCCGGAGAAGGCAAGGATACGTTCGGTGGCATCGTTGCCGCTGTTCCAAGCGTTGTATTGCCGATGATAACGACGCGATCAGATGCCCAGGCGGCGAATGTCGGTCTGACAATGGGCGGCGTGGAGTCTCTTCCCAATCTCAAGCTATTGGCCGATGCGATCAAATCAAAAAGCGGGACTAAGCTTTCCGACGCAAGCACCAAACTAACCAAACTGAATTCGGTCGTGTCCGCGGTGTCCGGGCTCAAGGCCGGTGTGCTTAAAAAAGCGGATGCCAAAGACCTTCAAGGCGATCCCAAGGCGATATTCCGGATGCTCGTTGATGATTTAAAAAAATTGGAGGTGGATGCGAAAACGGCGAGAAATGTAGCCGATGAAGCCAAGTTCAAGGCGGCCGGCGCCGCCGTTACGAAACGTGTACCGCAAATTGCTTTGGGTGTTATTCCGCGCAAATTGGCGGACGAAAGTGCCAACGCAAAGGAAGTTTTGGATAATTTGATTGCCGTGCTTCGTTATGAAGAAACACTGGCTATTGCCCGCGACGGAAAAAGTGCAAAGAGCGCGATAAATTTGCGCGCGGCAATCGATAACGCCCTTCTTCAACGCGCCGATATGGCCTATCTCAGGCCGACCTCGTCCTATTTGAAAAGCTCTTATGCGGCGACCGGGCTGCAAGGCAATGAGGGTGAGATTTGGCGCAATCGCCTGTCGCGCCACAGTCTCAGGAGCATCCCGCTCATTGCCGAGGGCCTTGTGAACAGCAACAAAAAGGGCCTCATCATTCAGCGCGAGATCGATAAACAGTTCTGGCAGAACATCAACAGCGTGCGCGTTGCCGGCGGCGGCGATACCAATTACGCCATCGCCAAGGACGATATCGGCAACTGGTACGTCAAAGCTTATTCGGCGGACCCATCGGATATTATTGCTTCGGCCCGCAATCTCGCTTTGTTTGGCGCCGGCGGCGGGCTGGGTACCGATCTTCTCAATCAAACACTTTCGCGGGAGGGCGGCACAGCAATCCCGGGGGCAGCTGACAAAACCACACTTGAACGCATGTTTGATAAATTTCTCGGTCGCTATGAGGACGATACCAAAGCGCTTCAGGCAATATTGGTGGACCGGTTGAAGGATGCTGGGCTAAAAAATGATATCGAAGACGCCTGGCGCGCCAATGTAAACATTGCCGGGCAGACTGACCTATTCGAAAAATTGAACAGCAATAGCGCCATTCTATCCGATGCCGGTACCCGATTGGCCGAAACCAAGGACCAAGACGATAACGATCTGAGCCCAATAGTTATCGGCAAAAACATCATCGCCGCCGCAAAATCGATCCGCCGATTTAATACAAAAATGATTAGCGCCATTGTCGTCGATCAAGCCACGTTGGCATCCAGTAAAACGGAAAAAGGTAAGGACGAGGCGCTGAAAATTGTGAATCAAAAAGTTGTGGATCAGCTGAAATCGACATTCGATAGCCGCTGGACCACGAACAAGGATTTTGGCACCGCAATCATCTTCATCGGCGACGCGGTCAAGGAGTAGGCTTCAACCCGAAAACTCTAACAGATCGCTGCCTAAAAACTGGTGCCCCGCCAATGATCCGATGCAGTTGCACAATTTTTTCCACAGACTATATATCCAAGACGGCTATTGAACATTGTGAATAGGAATATCTGATCCCTCAGCCGGATGCACACTCCCGCTGCCGTAACATTTTCCATGCGCGTCAGAGTCGTCCGCGCCATGGTCTGCAATAACCGTAAAGTTCCGGTATGAACCGTAAGGAATAGTAATGAACCGGTATGGTCGTTTTGGCGAAAATATGTCGCATCGTTGTGTTGTAATCGGAGACGGCCTACCAGGGGTGGTCGGAGCGATCTCGGGGTGCTTCGCGCGCAGACCGGTGCCAAGATTGACGCCCGCGTGGCCGACCCCTACCAACCCCACGCGGGCTGCGCCGTTGCGCCATCACCAGAACGGCTGGGCTGGTTTACCCCCGAAGCTCGATCTGTTCGCCGTCCGGGCCCTTGAATACCACTCGGCGCCAGGTGGCTTCCCGGGGCTCGCGCGCGTCCACGTCGTGGGGCGGCTGCAGGGTTTCGACGCCAGCGGCCTCCAAATCGGCGACGGCGCCGTCGAAATCATCGGTCTCCAGGCAGAAGTGAAATCCATCGACGGCACCGGGCAAGTACCCGACAAGCTCCAGCACCGTATCGCCTAGCTTGAGATACGAGATATTGAAGCCCCGGGGCGTGCCGTGTTCGAAATAGGTCGCGAAGCCGAAATGGGTTTCGTAGAACGCTTTCGATGCCTCGAGATCGCTGACATTGATCGCTACATGGTCGATGCGCCGGTAATTGGCCAAGGTATTTTCTCCCGCTATCCGTCGATTTCAAAGATGCCGTCGATCTCCACCGCCGCGCCGAGCGGCAGGGCTGGGCAGCCGACGGCGGCGCGGGCGTGGCGGCCCTTGTCGCCGAACACCTCAACCATCAGGTCCGATGCGGCGTTAATGACTTGCGGCTGGCCGGTGAAATCAGCCGCCGAATTGACAAAGCCGCCGAGCCTGACAACCCGGGCAACCCGGTCCAGATCGCCGTCCAGCGCCGCTTTCACCTGGGCCAGCAGGTTGAGCGCGCAAATCCGCGCTGCGTTTTGGCCGTCCTCGGCGCTCACATCCTCGCCGACACGGCCCGGCAATTGTAGTTCACCGCCAGCCAGCGGAACCTGGCCGGAAACGAACACCAGATTGCCGGTGATCACATAGGGCACATAGTTGGCAACCGGGGCAGCCGCTGTTGGCAGCTCGATCCCCAGTTCGGTGAGGCGCGCCTCGATATGTCCCGCCATGGCTAAATTTCCTCCGCTCGCCGGTGTTTGATTTCAGCGGACGTTAGCACGCGAAATTCGGCGCCGCCTTTCTTTTTTGTGGCGCCGAATCAAATATATCTTTAGGTTGCGGCTCGCTTGGTAAAAAAATGGGGTGCCGGGGCTGCTTAGGCTGGCAGGATAGTGACCCCTAACTTACACCCCCAAGTTCACCAGGGAGGAACTGATACTTCCCTTAAAAAAATGGGGTGCGTTCGGCTCGTACATGGCTGGCAGGCCTGAACCGCACCGCACCCCAAGTTCACCAGGGAGGAACTGGCACTTTCCCTTCCGGTAAAAAAATGGGGTGCCCCATTAACGGGCTGGCCGCGAAGGCGAGCACCCCAAGTTCACCAGGGAGGAAAAGTATGTCTCTAAGCTTCGTCATGAGCATCCGCTCGTCGCGCCGCAAGTGACGCATTTCATGCAAGTCCCGTTGCGCACTAAGGTGAAGTTGCCGCATTCGCCGCAGGCATCACCCTCGTAGCCTTTCATGCGCGCTTCGCGAACATCGTCCATATGGCCATCGGCGCGCCGGAGGGCAGTTGGGTCCAAGGCGAAGGTTTCGGAGGTAACTGTTTCAATCGCGCCAGCACTACCCGCGCTGAGCGACATCGAAGTTTCCACGGTGCTCGCCGTCGCAACAGCGGCAACTTTGGCGCCACTGCCGTTACCATTCTTGCCGCCATTGACCACCAGGAAGTTGGATCGCATATAGCCTTGGCTGGCCAGCTTCTCGACCATATCCAATGCTTCTTGGGTGGCATTATGCATGGGGTTGTTTTGCTCACTACTGCCCAACGTCGAGGGATCCAAATCTTCGGGCTGTACGTGCGCCAGATCGTTCCGCCCCAGATACGAGACCGCCATTTCGCGGAAGATGTAATCGAGAATCGATGTGGACATCTTGATGGAATCGTTGCCCTCGACCATCCCGGATGGCTCGAACCGGGTGAAGGTGAAGGCTTCGACAAATTCCTCGAGGGGCACGCCATATTGCAACGCGATGGAGATGGCGATGGCGAAATTGTTCATCAGGCTGCGGAAGGCAGCGCCTTCTTTGTGCATATCGATGAATATTTCACCGGCGGTGCCGTCCTCGTATTCGCCGGTGCGTAAATACACCTTGTGACCGCCGACGGTGGCTTTTTGGGTGTAGCCCTTGCGCCGGTGCGGAAGGCGCCGACGTTGGGAAATGTAACGCTCTACCACCCGCTCGGCGACAATCTCGGCGCGAACCGCCGACGGCGCCTCGGCAAGCTGCTCTGCTAGGGTCTCTTCGGCATCGTCGTCGATGTTTTGCGAATTCAGCGGCTGCGAAAGTTTGGAGCCGTCCCGGTAAAGAGCGTTGGCTTTTAGGCCCAGCTTCCAGGACAGCATATAGGCGTCCTTGCAGTCCTGGATGACGGCGGAATTGGCCATGTTGATGGTTTTCGAGATGGACCCGGAAATAAATGGCTGCGCCGCAGCCAGCATGCGGATGTGGCTTTCCGGCGACAGGCTGCGCTTGCCGTCCCGGCCGCATGGGTTGGCGCAATCGAAAACCGGCAGATGCTCGTCCTTTAAATGGGGCGCGTTTTCCAGGGTCATGGCGCCGCAAACATGGATATTGGCCAACGCCACATCGTCTTTGGAAAAGCCCAATTCGCTAAGCATATCGAAGCTCATGTCTTCCAATTGCTCGTCCGTGAAACCAAGCGTATCGATGCAGAAGCCGGAGCCCAGGGTCCACTTGTTGAAGACGAACTTGATATCGAACGCATCGGCGAGGGCATATTCAACGGCATCGATGGCCTCATCGGTGAAGCCGCATTTTTTGAGTGCCTCGTGGCCGATGGCGGGCGAAGTTTCCAAGGTGCCGTGGCCGACTGCATAGCGGATCATCTCTTCGATCTGGCCACCGTCATAGCCGAGCCGCTGCAAGGCCACTGGAACCGTGTGGTTGATGATCTTGAAATATCCGCCGCCGGCCAGCTTTTTGAACTTAACCAGGGCGAAATCAGGCTCGATGCCGGTGGTATCGCAATCCATGACCAGCCCGATGGTGCCGGTTGGCGCTACCACCGTGGCCTGGGCATTGCGGTATCCGTGGGTCTCACCGAGGGCCAAGGCATCGTCCCAGGCGGTGCGCGCGGCGGTGATGATATGGGCGGCCGTACCATCATCCGGTTGCGCTAAGGGCACCGGCGCGACGGCGACTTTCTCATAGCCGCCGGTCTCGCCGTGGGCGGCGCGGCGATGATTGCGGATCACCCGCAGCATGGAACTCCGGTTGTCCTCATAGCCTGGAAAGGCGCCAAGACTCTCTGCCATTTCGGCGGAGGTTTTGTAGCCGATGCCGGTCATCAGTGCGGTGATGGCGGCGCAAATGGTACGCCCCTCATCGGAATCGTAGGCAATCCCCTGGGCCATCAGCAACCCGCCGATATTGGCATAGCCCAAGCCTAGGGTACGATATTTATAGGAAAGCTCGGCAATGTCGGCGGCCGGGAATTGGGCCATCAGCACGGCGATTTCCAGATTGATGGTCCAAAGCCGGACGGCGGCGGTAAATGCGTCCACATCGAAATCGCCGTCTTCATCTTCGAAGGCGCGAAGATTAAGGGACGCCAGATTGCAGGCCGTGTTGTCCAGGAACATATATTCCGAGCAAGGGTTTGATCCGTAAATCCGGTCCGTATCGGCGCAAGTGTGCCAATCGTTGATGGTCGTGTCGAACTGTAGGCCGGGATCGGCGCAGGCCCAGGCGGCTTCGCAAATCTGGTCCCACAATTCCCGCGCTGGCAGGGTCTTGGATGCTTTGCCGTCGGTGCGCTGGCGAAGCGACCAGTCGCCGTCGGTCTCGACGGCGTGCAGAAATTCATCATCGACGCGCACGGTGTTGTTGGAATTTTGCCCCGATACGGTGAGGTAGGCTTCCGAATCCCAGTCGGTATCGTAGGTGTC
>JABHAA010000136.1 GCA_018674495.1 Rhodospirillaceae bacterium
AGACATTCTTGGCGATATCGAGGCCAATAACTGATACGGTACTCATGGACGGTCTCCTTTCGAATGGTCCGTTTTAACGACATCCATTCTGGCACACTCGATGCCGCGCGGGGGCCGTCCACCCCATCAGTATACTAATTAACGGCATAAATATCGGATTAATTAGTATACTGTCACGAATTAAAAGCATGAATTAATGGGTGGGCGGTGGCCAACCGAAAACCATGCTCTAGGCAAATTCCGGAAACAATCCGCCAAGGCCATCCCGACTGGCGGCGCAGACGCCGCGCTCGGTGATCAGTCCGGTCACCAGGCGCGCCGGGGTTACATCGAACGCAAAATTGGCCGCCGGGCTGGTGCTTGGAACCACCGCGATCTCGGCGATGGCGCCGTCCGCCGTGCGGCCTTTTAGATGGGTTACTTCGCCGGCGTCGCGTTCTTCGATGGGAATATCAGCTACGCCATCATCGATGGTCCAATCGATGGTTGGCGACGGCAGACCCACATAAAAGGGCACGTTATTGTCGGACGCGGCCAGGGCTTTTAAATAGGTGCCGATCTTGTTGCACACATCGCCGGACGCGGCGGTGCGGTCGGTGCCGGTGATGCAGAGATCGACCTTGCCGTGCTGCATCAGATGGCCGCCCACGTTATCGACAATGACCGTATGGGGCACCCCGTGCTGGCCCAGCTCCCACGCGGTCAGGCTGGCACCCTGGTTGCGGGGGCGGGTTTCATCGACCCACACATGTACCGGCACGCGCGCATCGAACGCCTTGTAGATGGGCGCGAGCGCGGTACCCCAATCGACGGTGGCCAACCAGCCGGCATTGCAGTGGGTCAGAATATTAACCGGATCGCCGCTGCCGCGCTTCGCCGCGATATCCTGGATCAGCGCCGCGCCGTGATCGCCGATGGCGGAACAGATGGCCACATCCTCGTCGCAAATTTCGGCGGCGCGGACGTAAGCCGCATGGTTGCGGGCGCCCGCATCCATTGGTTCCAGCAGCGCCTTCAAATCATCCAGCGCCCAGCGCAAATTAACCGCCGTTGGGCGCGTCGCCATCAGCACATCGTACGCCGTGGTCAGCCCCCCATCGGTGGCATCTTCTCGCATGCCAAGCGCCATGCCATAGGCGGCGGTAGCGCCAATCAGCGGCGCGCCGCGTACCCACATATCGGCAATGGCGGTAGCCGCGTCTTTCATGGTCTCGAGCCGCAATGTAACGAACTCGTGGGGCAACCGGGTCTGATCGATAATCTCGACGGCCCAGCCATCCTCGGCCAGCCAGATGGTGCGGTAGGGGATGCCGTTGACGTTCATGGGCTACAGCCTCTTTTCGAAAAATACCCGCTCGAAGCCCTTAAGCAGGGCGCGTTTGTATTCCTTGTAACCGAGCCGTGGATAATATTCGAGGTTTTCCGTCATCTGAACGTTGGTGTAGAGGAACAAGCGGTCGAGGGAATTGCGCACCGCTTCGCCTTCGGCGAACTGCATCAGCCGGTCGCCGTATCCCTGGCCCTGAAATTCCGGCGCGACGGCGACGTTTTCGATCAGTTGCGCGCCGTCTTGCGGATAGGTGACAATATAGCCCGGAATGTCTCCGCCTTCTTCCAGCACATAGACATCACCCGCCGCCACCTGCCCGGAGATGTCCAAATCCATTGGCTCAGGCCGCTTACCCATGCGCGCAACATAAATTTCATAGGCAGCCTGGGTGATCGTGTTAATGGCCGCCAGATCGGCGGCTACGGCTTTGCGAATAACCGCCTCAGCCGCCATTCAGCACCCGGCCCGCCACCGCCGAAAGCTTTTCCGCCATGGCCGGGTCGCGGGCATCGGGGGCGGTTATGAGGGCGTTGTCGAGGGCGGTGTGGCAGCCGGCGTGGCACGCTTCGGTGCGGCCCGCCAGCCGGGGCGCTGTGTCTTTGACCAGCGCGCGGGCGTTGTCGGCGTTGCCGAGCAAAACCTGGATGATGGCATCGACGGTGACATGGTCGTGGTCCGGGTGCCAGCAATCGAAATCGGTGACCATGGCGACGGTGGCGTAGCAAATTTCCGCCTCGCGCGCCAATTTGGCTTCCGGCATGTTGGTCATGCCTATGACATCGCAGCCCCAGGACCGGTACAGCTCCGATTCGGCCAGGCTTGAGAATTGCGGACCTTCCATGGCCAAATAAGTGCCGCCGCGCTGGGTCTTGATGCCGAGCGCCTTGGCGCCATCTTCAAGCGCATCGCCGAGGCGCGCGCAGACCGGGTGGCCCAAACCCACATGGGCGACCAGGCCGGTCCCGAAAAAGCTTTTGTTGCGGGCGAAGGTGCGGTCGATGAACTGATCGACAATGACAAAGGTGCCGGGATCGAGCTCTTCTTTGAAGGAGCCGCAGGCGGATAGTGACAATATTTCGGTCACACCGGCGCGCTTCATGGCGTCGATATTGGCGCGGAAATTCAGCTCCGACGGCGGGATCTTGTGGCCGCGTCCATGGCGCGGCAGAAATACCAGTTGCAAGCCGTCCAGATCGCCGAACAAAAACTCGTCGGAGGTCTCGCCAAAAGGGGACGCAACCCGCTCCCAGCGCGTGTTTTCCAGCCCGTCGATATCGTAAACGCCGCTGCCGCCGATGATGCCGATGACTGGTGTGCTTGTCCCATCTGCCATGCCTGATCCCCCTATCTCTTTATAATTTATTCCCCAACCACACTTGCCGCTTCGAGGATGATCGGCTCCGTCGGCACGTCCTGGGAGAACGGCCCGCCCGGGCCGGTTGGCACCCTGGCTATGCGGCCGACGATATTCATGCCGGAAATTACCTTGCCGAAAACCGTATAGCCCCAACCCTGGCGCGTCTTGGAGCGGTGATTGAGCATGCCGTTGAATTTGAGATTAAAGAAAAACTGATCGGTGGCTGAGTTGGGATCGGTTGTGCGCGCCATAGCGATGGTGCCGCGCTCGTTAGACAATCCGTTGTCGGCTTCGATACTGATGGCTGCGCTCGTGGGCTGGCGTTGATAGTCCTTGTCGAAACCGCCGCCCTGGGCCACGAACGAGGCGATCACCCGGTGAAAGATGGTGCCGTCATAATGCTTGCCCCGCACATAGCCCAAGAAATTGGCCACCGTTTTCGGTGCCTTGGCGGGGAACAATTCTATGGTGATATCACCCTTGCTGGTCTTGAACAGGACCTTCGGGTTTTCCGCCGCCGATGCGTTCGCGGTCACAAACAACGCCATCATAAGGCCCGAAAATATGCGGGTAATCGCCTTCATCTATTCCTCCGAAATTTGAAACCATAGGCGGGGCCATGGTCACTTGGCCCGCCCGTTACCATCCACGGATTTATAACCCATGGGCCGGTAACGGCAAGACACAGTCGGGAGAAATCAGTGCAGTTTTGCCCAGACCCGGCGCTTCACTGCGTAGAGCATGGCGGTAAAGATGATCAGGAAGATCAACACCTTGATTCCGATGCGCTTGCGGTCTTCCAACTCTGGCTCCGCCGTCCAGGTCAGGAACGCCGCAACGTCGCGGGAAATTTGATCCTTGCTCGCCTTGGTGCCGTCGGCATATTCCACCGCATCATCATCGATGGGCGGCGCCATAGCGATCTGGGCGCCCGGGAAATAGACATTGTAGCTCATGCCGTCTTGCATCTTGAAGCCTTCCGGGGCATCCGCAAAACCGGTCAGCAGTGCGTGCAGATAATTGGCGCCGCCCTTGCGCGCCTTGGTGACCAAGGACAAATCGGGCGGCAAGGCTCCGTTGTTAGCGGCGCGTGCCGCCTGTTCGTTGGCGTAAGGTTGAACCAATTTGTCGAAGGGCTTTGCGGCGCGCATAATCTGCTCGCCGTCTTCGTGGGTTTCGCCTTCGTCGTCGGGGCCTCTCGGTACTTCAAACTCGGCGGCGATCTTTTTCACCTCGTCCTCGGTGAAGCCGATCTCGCTCAAATTGCGGTAATAAATCTGGCTCAGGGAATGACAGGCGGCGCAGACTTCTTGATAGACTTGGTAGCCGCGCTTCAATTGGGCCCGGTCGAAATTTCCGAATACGCCATCGAAGGTCCATTCCTGGGACGGTGCCGCCTTGCCCGATGATGCGGAGGCGTCACTGGCGAACACGCCAAAGCTCAAACCCAATGCCAAACCGGCTGCGATAAAAATCTTGCCCATGGTTACTGTCCCTCTTCCGAGCTGGCGTTGGTGACGGAGGCGCTGATGCTTTCCGGAAGTGGCCGGGTTTTCTCGAACCTGCCGAGCAAGGGCAACAGGATAAGTAAGTGGAAGAAATAATAGGCAGTGGCGATACGCCCGATCAGCAAAAAATGACCTTCCGCTGGATGCGCGCCGATATAGCCGAGCACGAACGTGTCGGCCACGAAAACCCAGAATAGCTGCTTGTAGATTGGTCGGTATTTGGCGCTGCGTACTTTGGAGCTGTCGAGCCAGGGCAAAAATGCCAGCGCGATGATCGACGCGAACATCAAAATCACGCCCGCTTCCTTGGCCGTGATGATCACCGGCAGGATGCCCCAGGCATCGATGAAGTTGTCCGGCACGGCGCGCAAGATCGCGTAGTAGGGCAGGAAATACCATTCCGGCACGATTTCCGCCGGCGTTACCAGCGGGTTGGCCCGGATATAGTTTTCCGGCTCGCCAAAAAAGTTGGGCGCGAAAAATGTAAACCCGAGGAAAAAAATCAGGAATACGCCGAGCCCAAAGGCATCTTTCGCGGTGTAATAGGGATGGAACGGGATGACGTCCGCATCGCCCTTGATTTCGACGCCGGTCGGATTATTGGATTTATGCTCATGCAACGCCCAAAGGTGCAGGAACACCAGTGCAAAAATCACGAAAGGCAGCAAAAAGTGGAACGAGAAAAAGCGGTTGAGGGTTGGATTGTCTACCGAGAATCCACCCCAAAGCCACTGCACAATACTGTCGCCGAAGAACGGGATCACCGAGAAAAGGTTGGTGATCACGGTAGCGCCCCAAAAGCTCATTTGTCCCCAGGGCAGCACATATCCAACGAACGCTGTCGCCATCATGGCCAGGAAAATAACGATGCCGATGATCCACAACAGTTCCCTCGGCTCCTTGTAAGAGCCGTAATACATACCCCGGAATATATGAATATAGACGGCTATGAAGAACATGGTGCCGCCATTCATATGCACATAGCGCATCAGCCAGCCGTAATTCACGTCGCGCATGATGCGTTCCACGGAATCGAATGCCATATCCACATGCGGCGTATAATTCATAGCCAGGAAAATGCCGGTGGCGATCATAACCACCAGTGTCACGCCGGCCAGCGAGCCGAAATTCCACCAGTAGTTCAGGTTTCGTGGCGATGGATAATTGGAGCCGACCGAATCGTCGATGAAGCTGAAGATCGGCAGCCGATACTCGATCCAGTTGATGACCGGGTTTTTAAATTTTCGTGTGTTCTCGCTCATGACGGCTCCTATCCGATCCGGATGTTGGTATCGTCGAGAAAGGTGTAGGGCGGGATCGGCAAATTCTTCGGCGCCGGCCCTTTGCGGATGCGTCCCGACGTGTCGTAGTGCGAGCCGTGGCAGGGGCAGAACCAGCCGCCAAACTCGCCCTTCGGATCGCTCCCCTTCTGGCCCAGCGGGATGCAGCCGAGGTGCGTACAGATACCGATCATGACCAGCCATTCCGGCTTTTTGACGCGGGTGCCGTCGGCTTCGGGATCCTTCATCGTCGCGGCATCATCGGCTTTGGCGATTTCGATCTCTTTCGCCGTCCGTTTGCGGATAAAGACCGGCTTGCCGCGCCAGACAATGGTGATCGACTGGCCTTCTTCAATGGGCTCCAAATCAACCTCGGTCGAGGCCAGCGCGAGCACGTCGCGGGATGGGTTCATCATGTGGATAAACGGCCATGCCGCCACGGCGGCGCCGGCGGCGCCCACGGCGATGGTGGAGATCAGAAGAAAGTCGCGGCGGGTTTCTTCGCCTTCGGGTCCGTCATGGGTATCGGACGCTGTTTCGGCCATGGTGAGATCCTTTATTTTACCGATGATCCGGTTGCAAATTCACGGGCAAATGTCACAACGTTGTAAATAGGGATTTTCTATATGAAAAAACAGGGGTTTAACCTCAATTTGCTTCCGAATTCATTAAAATGCGGCCTATGGTTGGGCACGGAAATTGAGTTTTTCATTGGTTTCGGTGATTGAAGACGGCCTTGGTATAGTCGATAAACATCGGATTGCAAAGGATATATCCCTTGAACGAGAGCTCAAAATTGCGCCTGGCGCTGTTCCAACCGGACATCCCGCAAAATACCGGCGCGATGCTGCGGCTGGCTGCCTGCCTGGATGTGGCGGTGGACGTGATCGGGCCCACCGGCTTTGTTTTCGGCGAGCGCCGCATGAAGCGCGCCGGCATGGATTACGCCGCTCAGGTGGACCTGCGACGTCACGATTCGTGGGACGATTTTATCGCTGCGCGCGCCGGCCACCGCCTGATCCTGATGACCACCAAGGGCGCAGACCGCTACACCGATTTCGCCTATGGAGCCGGCGATGTGATCCTCATGGGCGCCGAAAGCTCGGGCGCGCCTGATTTTGTGCATGCCGCCGCCGCCGCGCGGCTGGTAATACCGCTGGCGCCGGGCATGCGTTCGCTCAATGTGGCGCAGGCCGCCGCCATGGTGCTCGGTGAGGCCTTGCGCCAAATTGGGATCAGCGCCGCCGGGATCGCCGCCCAAAATCTGGAAACCGCAACATGACCGATATAGACGAAGCGCTTAAAACTCGCGCCACCCAATGGTTCGCCAAGCTGCGCGACGAAATCTGCGCCGCCTTCGAGGCGTGCGAGGACGACGTTGCCGCCGCCGGTAATCCGGGCGGGTTGGAGGCGGGTCGTTTTGAGCGCACCGAATGGTCCCGCCCGGCCGGCGAAGGCGCTGGCTCCCAGGGCGGCGGCGGTGTCATGTCGGTGTTGCGTGGCCGCGTGTTCGAAAAAGCCGGCGTCAATATTTCCATCGTTCATGGCGAGTTTTCGGAACAATTCCGCGCCCAGATACCGGGCGCCGCCGAGGACCCCCGTTTTTGGGCGGCGGGTGTCTCGCTGGTGGCGCATCCCAGATCGCCGCGCGTGCCCATCGCCCATATGAACACGCGCATGATCGTCACCACCAAGGGCTGGTTCGGCGGCGGCGGCGATTTGACGCCGGTGTTCCCTGATGATGCGGATACCGCAGATTTCCACGCTGCCTTCCGCAGCGCCTGTGATACCTATGATGCGGACTATTACCCCAAATACAAAAAATGGTGCGACGAATATTTCTTTTTGCCGCACCGGGATGAGCCGCGCGGCGTCGGCGGCATATTTTATGACAATCTGGACAGCGGCGATTGGGAGACGGATTTCGCCTTCACCCAGGATGTGGGCAAGGCGTTCCGTGATATCTATCCGGCCATCGTGCGCCGCCATATGGACGACGGTTGGAGCGCCGAGGATACCGAAAAGCAATTGATCAAGCGCGGCCGCTATGTGGAGTTCAACCTGATCCACGACCGGGGCACCAAGTTCGGGCTGATGACCGGCGGCAATACCGAGGCGATCTTGATGTCGATGCCGCCCCTGGCGGCGTGGCCCTAGATGACAAATTCAGGCGACATCGTTCTGGTCCATTCCTCGGACCTGCATATCGATCATAGTTACGGCCCCGAAATCTATGGCGGCGTCGCAACCATGGGGCTGCGCGTTGTGTTGCAGGCTGCAGCCGGGCTGGATGCCGATGCGGTGTTGGTGGCTGGCGACATGTTCGAAAACAATCGCCTGCCGGAACCGGTGCTGCAGGAGACCGCCCAATTGCTGGGGGCGGCAAGCATGCCTGTGGTCATCCTGCCCGGCAATCATGATCCGGCGATGCAAGGCTCGGCCCACGAGCGCGGCGGGCTGGGCGCTATCGACGGCGTTCATGTGCTTGGGCTGACCCACGACAAGGCGGTGCATCTGGAAGCGCTGGATTTGGAGGTATGGGGCCATGCGCATCTTGATTACGGCGATATGATGCCCTTGCGCGAGCCGCAGCAGCGCAGCACCCGCTGGCAGGTGGCCATGGCCCACGGTCATTACGAGCCGGTCCCGGACCGGGCCAAAAAGCATAACCCGGCCTGGCTGATCGGCGACGATGAGATCGAGGCCACCGGTGCCGACTACGTCGCCCTCGGCCACTGGAACCGGCCCACCCAAGTCGGCAATGGCGGTGTGCACGCCTATTATTCCGGCTCCCCCGATCTGGCCAAAACCGTCAATATGGTGCGCCTCGGCGACGCTGGCGTTGACGTAAGCCTCGCACCGGTGCGCTTTGATAAAGAGACCCAGCATCTCTAAAGTTGTCAATACTACCCATCAAAGTTGACAATGCCCGCTAAAAGCCGCCAGAACCCGGAAGTCAGAGAGTTTATTCTTCGCAATGTCGCGACCCACCCGGCAGATATCGGGTCGCTGACTATTCAAGAATTTGGTCTTTCGCGGACCTCCGTCAACCGGTATGTGCTCCGGCTGATCGAGGAAGGTTTGCTGGAAGCGGAGGGCAACACGCGCGCGCGCCGATACAAACTTCGAAATATCGTTAGTGTCGGATTTTCGATCAAATTGAGTTTCGGCTTATTCGAGGATGCCATTTGGCGGGATAGAATTTTACCCGAAATGAAGGATGTCCCGCAAAACGTTGTCGACATCTGCCAATACGGATTTACCGAAATGCTCAACAACGCCATCGACCATTCCGCGAGTTTTGACTGCCTTGTCACTTATGAGCAGGATTATTGCTCGATTAAAATGATGATTGCTGATGAAGGAATTGGCATATTCAAAAAAATTCAAAATGACTTCAATCTTGCGGATGTTCAGAGCGCTCTGTTGGAGCTGTCGAAAGGCCGTTTGACGTCTGACAAGTCGAAGCATACTGGCGAAGGCATCTTTTTTACGTCGCGCATGTTCGAAGAATACGGCATCTGGTCGCACGGATATTATTTTGGCAAAACCCGGAAAGATGGCGACGAGTGGTTGATTGAAACGCGCGAATCAGAATCCAAGTCTCCGGGCACGATGGTCAACATGGCGATCTCAACGGACGCCGGCTGGACGACGCGAGATGTGTTCAATCAATTTCTAGGCGATAGCCTGAGGTTCCGGCGAACGCACGTGCCAATCAAACTTGGCAAATATCCTAACGAGCAACTGGTTTCGCGCTCTCAAGCAAAGCGCATTTCAGCGCGTTTCGATCAGTTCTCTGAAGTACAATTGGATTTCGAGGGGATCCCCGAAATCGGCCCGGCATTCGCCGACGAGATATTTCGCGTCTTCCGGATCGAACATCCTGACACCAAGCTTTCATGGGTTAACGCATCACCCGAAATCATCGAAATGATCTGGACCGCCATGGCGGAAGACGGCGATCCTCCCGCCTCTGCTTGACACCCCCGCAGGGTGGCTGATTAGATTCATACGCGAATTGATTCTGTAACCAGGGAGATAAGGACATGGCGCTCGGTACATACGAAACGATTTTGGTTGAGAAAGAAAACGGCATTACCTGGCTGAAATTTAACCGCCCGGAAAAGCGCAACTGCATGAGCCCGCAATTGTGCTACGACATGGTCGACGCGCTGACCGAATTGGCCACCGACGACGAAACCCAAATTCTGGTACTCACCGGCGAGGGCGAAGCCTTTACCGCTGGTATGGATTTGCGTCTGTTTTTTCGGGATTTGGACGACAAGCCAGTGGAGCGCGCCCGTGCCCGCGCCGCTGACCGGAGCTGGAACTGGTATCAGCTTTCGAAGTTCCCGAAACCGACTATCGCCATGGTCAACGGTTATTGCTTTGGCGGCGGTTTTATTCCGCTCTGCGCCTGCGATTTCGCCATTGCCGATGAAGACGCGACGTTTGGATTGTCGGAAGTCAACTGGGGCATCTTGCCGGGCGGGCTGGTTTCCAAGGTGGTGACCATGACCATGAACTACCGGAAATCCATGTATTACGCCATGACCGGCGATCCCTTCGATGGCAAGACGGCGGAAGAGATCGGCCTCGTCACCTATTCGGTGCCAGGCGATAAATTGCGCGAAGAAACCATCAAGCTGGCCGAGAACCTGATGAAAAAGGCACCGGCGGTGTTGCAGATGACCAAGGAAACCATCCGCAACTGTGCCACCATGAGCGTCGATGAAAGTTACGAATATATCATGGCCAAGCAGGAACAGCTGCGCTGGCGCGACACCGAAAACACCCGTGAACGCGGCATGCAGGATTTTCTCGACGACAAAAAATACCGCCCCGGCCTGACCGCGGTCGAACGCGCCAAATAGGTGGGACTAATTTGGGCTCGATCAGCGCATCGAGCCGGTCATATTTATTTGGGCTCGATCAAAGCGTCGAGCCCAATGGCCCCCTTGCCCTTCGCCATCACCACGAACGGGTTGATGTCGATGGAGGCGATGGTGTCCTTGTTAGCGGCGGCGAACAGGGACAGATTGTGCAAGGCGTCTACCAAGGCACCCAAGTCCGATGGCGCCTGGCCGCGGACGCCTTTTAAGACGGCGTGGCCGGCCACTTCGGCGATCATGGCGCGGGCTTCGGCTTTGGAAAACGGCGCGGCGCGGAAGGCCACGTCTTTATAGACCTCCACAAAAATACCGCCCATGCCGAACATCACCACCGGGCCCAAACCCGGATCGTTGTTGACGCCGAGGATGGTTTCCACGCCGCCGGAGATTTGCTTGGCGATCAATACGCCGTCGAGGGCCGCCTTTGGCGCTGCCCGTTTGGCCCGGCCGAGCAATCCGTCATAGGCTTCGCCGACGGCGCGCTTATTCTCTAATCCCAACGCGACGCCGCCGATTTCCGATTTGTGCAAAATTTCAGCGGACGCGATCTTGGCGACCACCGGAAAGCCGAGCCGCGCCGCCGCATCCTGGGCCGCCTTGCGGCTGGTTGCCAGCCGGCGGCGGACAAACTTGATGCCGGCTTTTTGTAACGCCCCCATGGCGTCTGCTTCGTTGAATGTGCGTCCCGGCTTGATCTTCAAGTTTTCAGGCACGCGCGGGCGGGCGGGAAACTTACGGCTTCCTGCTACGATGGGCGCGAACTTGGCCAGCGCCGCTGTCACTTCGATAGCGCGGCGGGCATCTTCGTAAATCAAAAAGCCTTTATCGCGCCATTTCTGGATCAGCTCCGGCGCCCCCAACAGGCTCAGCACCATCAGCGGATTGGGGTATTTTTCGCGCAAGGGAATGATGTGCTCTTCGAAGCGAACTCGGTTGAACTCGTTGATGCCGATGGTCGAGCCGAACAGCACCACGGTGTCGTGGCCGCCTTCCTTCAGCAATGTTTCCATGGAGGCCGATAGGACACTCATATCCTGGCCCCAAAGGGCGGTCGGATCGATCGGATTGAGGGCCGAGCCGAACGGAAACAGCTTCATCAGTTTGGCCTGGGCCGGTTTCGGCAAGGGCGGCACGGCCAAGCCCAGCTCGTCGCAATAATCGGCCATCAGGGCGCCGGCGCCCCCCGATATGCTGACCAGCCCGGCGCGCGGGCGGGACGGAAACTTGCCGGCCGCCGCGGCGACCGAAATATCGATCAACTCGCCCACCGTATCTGCCCGGTGGACATCGAACTGGCGGCAGAAGCCGTCAAAGGCGGCGTCCGATCCGGCCATCGAGCCGGTGTGCGAGACCGCCGCCTTGACGCCGGTCTCCGAGCGCCCGGCCTTCAACAGAACCACTGGCTTACCGTTTTCCCGGGCTTTGCGGAACGCCGCCATCAGCTTGTCGGCGTCCCGGTTGCCTTCGAAATAGACCATGATCACGTCGGTGGATTTGTCGTCGGCCATATAGGCGACGAAATCGGAAACCTCCACATCGCATTGGTTGCCGGTGGTTACCCATTTGGAAAAGCCGGCGCCGCGGGCGCGCACCAGCTCGTACGCATGTGCGCCGAACGCGCCGGACTGGCTGACCAGGGAAATATTGCCGGGTTTGGGCCGCGCCTCGCCGTTGAAGCCGAAGATCGGTGCGAATGTTGGAAAGAAATTGCGCCTGATATCCATTAGCCCCATGCAGTTGGGGCCGACCAGGCTCATGCCGGCTTCCCGGGCAATGGCGGTGATGCGCTCCTGATGGCGCCGCCCCTCGGGTCCAACCTCGGCAAAACCGGCGGAGATGATGACCGCGGCGCGCACGCCTTTTTCCGCGCAATCGGTGATCGCCGCTTCCACCGCCGGCGCCGGCAGCGCAATGAACGCGCAATCGACGCGCCCCGGAACATCGGCCAAAGACGCATAGGCCTTGGCCCCCTGCACCTCGTCGGCGCGCGGATTGATCGGATAGACGCGGCCGTTGTAATCGCTCATCAGCGAATAGCGGACCGGGCGGCCGCCCTGCTTGATCGGGTCCGTCGAGGCGCCGATCACGGCCAGGGATTTGGATTCAAAAAACGGCGCAATTGCTTTCGCATCGAACAATTCCACCGATTTGGATTGATTTGCCATTGCCAGCCCCCTTGGTTTGCAGACGCTTATTCTAACTGCGATGGCCATTCAGTCCAGCAATCATGCGTGGCGGCGGCGCAATTCCTCCAGGCAATCGTCGCGCCCGGCGTGGCAGCCGCCGATCAGCCACCAATCTTCGACCGCGCCAAGCAGCAACGATACTTCCGGGCCTTCACCGACGCCAAGCTCCAGCACGTCGCGGCCGCGCAAGGGAAATTCGATGGGCAACCATGCATCGGCAATGCGGATAACATTCTGCCAGCCATCTTTTTCGTCACCGAGAAGGCGCGGCGTCACAATCAAATGTTCGGCCCATGCAAGTAGCACCAGATCGATTACTTCCGCCGCACCGAGGCGAAACAGAGCGGCGCGCAAGGATGCTTCGTCCACATCCCACGCCGCCTGCCATTGGGGCTCGGCCAGGTGTTTGAGATGTTCCCTATCGGCACGGGAAAACATCAGCCTCCGCGCGATAGCCTCGGCGCCGGCGGCATCGGTATCGATCACTGCGGCCAGACGCCGGATCTTGTCGGGGGCCACGGAATCAAATTTGATCGCCGAGGTTTCGATCCACATCAGCCGCTTTAGCCGTTCGGTCTTTTCGGCCTCGGGCAGAATATGTTGCATGATGCCGTGATCGATCATCAGCTTCAGGGCATCGAACTGATTGGCCGATTCGAATATTTTGAACAACTCCGAGCGAATCCGCTCCGCCGACAGCTCGGTCAATAAATGGGCGTTGTTGATGCAGGTTTGAAATTCATGCTTGTTGGCGACGCGCATGCCGAGGACGGCAATAAAGCGAAAATAGCGGAGTATCCGCAAATGGTCTTCATCGATGCGCTGCTGCACATGGCCGACGAAACGGATAACCCGGGCGGCCAGATCCTGGATGCCGTTGTAATAGTCATAGATCATGCCGCCCGGCGTCGCGCTCATGGTGTTGAAGGTGAAATCCCGGCGCCCGGCATCGGTGCGCCAATCGTCGGTGAATTCAACCACCGCGTGGCGACCGTCGGTTTCGATATCTTTGCGTAAAGACGTGATTTCATAGGACTGGCCGCCGATGACGGCGGTCACGGTGCCATGCTTGAGCCCAGTGGGGATCACAGTGATGCCGGCATCTTCCAGCAATTCGATCACCCGTTCCGGGCGCTCCTGGGTGGCGATATCGATGTCCGAAACGGTGCGCTTCATCAATGTGTCGCGGACACAGCCGCCGATAAAGCGGGCCTCCTTGCCGCCCGAGGTGAGCGCGGCGAACACTGTCTTTACCTCGGGCGTTTCCATCCAGGGCTGCACCACAACCTGGCCGCCGGGATCGGCGCCCCAATCGACGATAATGTCGTCCTGGACCGTGGCTGGTTTTTTGGCTGTGGATTTGCGGATCGAATTGCGCCGGGCGACCAGAAACATAAACAAGATGACGCCGATCAGGGTGATTACCCACCGGTTGGTGGTGGTATCAAGCTCGATATCCAACAGGGCTTCAAGCATAACCGGCTCGCCTATTCGATTTTGCCCGGTACTATTTTTCCGTCTTCGTAGCGGGGCGCCTGATACTGGGAGCCGGGATCGCCGCCGCGGGTCGCGAGGTAGCCAAGCGAGCCTGCAACCAGGATCGCGCCTAGTATCATCACCCAGAACCAGTTGCCTTCTTCCCAGTTGGGTTTGCCGCGGCCCTGGCGCTTGGCGTCCACATAAATCCATACCGCATAGATTACGAACGGTATCAGCAGCGGCACAATGACATGCAAGAACATACGCATCAGGCTCTCCAGACAATTGATGAGAGGTGGCGCAGCATCCCGGCGGTAGCGCCCCAGATGTAATAATCGTTCCAGGTAACCGCGTAATAGAACCGCTCGGTGCCTTCATATTCGCGGCTATGGCGTTCAAAATTATCGGGATCAAGGACGTAATCCAATGGCACCTCGAACACCTCGGCCACCTCGCCGGGATGCGGCTTAAGGCGGAACGGCGGCTCGACCAGCCCGACGATGGGACTGACCAGATAGCCGGTGCCGACCACGTAATCGGCCAACCGGCCAATCACTTCGATGGCGTTGCTTCCAAGCCCGATTTCTTCTTCGGTCTCGCGCAAGGCGGTATGGCGGGCGTCCCGGTCGGCCTCGTCGACGCGCCCGCCGGGAAAGCTGATCTGGCCGGCATGGTTGTTGAGATGTTCGGTGCGCTTGGTCAGCAGCACCGTTAAGCCGTCTTCGTGGGTTACCAAGGGCACCAGCACAGCCGCCGGCTTTAAGGTTCCGTTGCCGCGCACCCAGTGATCGTGGCCGGGCTCCAATTTTGCGCCGGCCAAAGCGTTATCGTTTGAAACCGGCTTTGCGCCGGGCTCGAAATTATCGAGGCGTTCAAGGATGATTTCAGGGGTCAGCATGGTTGGCTCATGACAATCTATTACTCTTCCGGTACAGGACCTATAGGGAAAAAGTGCCCGGCGCTCCATACACCATAGATTTGTGCCCCATCCAGCGTCAATTCCACGCCTAGATCGACCAGTTCGTAAAACACCGGGCGCGTCAGCCGGGCTTCCAGGCCACCGCGCACAAGCACATAGGGCGATGGCTCCTGGGTATCGGGATCGAGCGCGATGCGCAAAGGATGATCCCCATCGGCGATCACAATTTCGTCAGTATTTGTGCGGAATTTTAAGCTTTGCGCCTCGCCGCTGCCACTTGCTTCCAGCGCCACCGCCATGAAAGCCGCGTCCTCCACGATGATCTCACCTTTTTCGGCCGGCGTCTCCAGCCAGTAGCGGCCATCGTCATCCCGCCTTAAAACCGATGCGAAAAGATTCACGATCGCTTTGCGGCCTATGGGCGTGCCGTGGTAAAACCATACTCCGTCACGGTCGATTCGCATATCAAGATCGCCGCACAGAACCTGCCCGGTGACCGGATCAATGGTCTCGCCATGCCGGTTTGCGTTGCCGCCGGACAGTACCGGATACTGATTTTGCGCGTTCTCGTCCATGACCCGACCATATCGTTCCTGCTGGGGAGAAGTAAAAAGTGACCGAAGCCGCATCATCACCAGAAACATCGCCCGAACCATCACCGGACCAGGCCGAACTTGTCGGCGATCTGGAAAAAGTCGCCGCCAAATTGGTGGACGTCAAAAACGGCGTCGGCCGCATCATATTCGGCCAGCATCGAGTGATAGAGGAAACGCTTATCACGTTGCTGGCGGGCGGTCACGTGTTGCTGATCGGCGTGCCCGGTCTCGGCAAGACTAGGCTGGTGGAAACCCTTGGGCGGGTTCTTGGCCTCGACGAAAAACGCGTCCAATTTACACCCGATCTGATGCCCGCCGATATCCTCGGCTCCGAGGTGTTGGAGGAATCCGAGGGCGGCAAGCGCTCCTTCCGCTTTATCCAAGGCCCGGTCTTCTGCCAGCTCTTGATGGCTGACGAGATCAACCGGGCTAGCCCGCGCACCCAATCAGCCCTATTGCAGGCCATGCAGGAACATCGGGTTTCGGTGGCCGGCCATTATCATGGCCTGCCGCGCCCGTTCCACGTTTTGGCAACGCAAAACCCGTTGGAGCAGGAAGGCACCTATCCCTTGCCCGAAGCCCAGCTCGACCGCTTCTTGTTGCAGGTGGATATCGATTATCCGCAATTGGCGGCGGAAAGGGAGATTCTGACCAAAACCACCGGCGCCCACGAAGAACAGCCGGCCAAGGTCATGGAAGCCGACGAGCTGATGACCGCCCAGCGCCTTGTCCGTCATATCCCGGTGGGTGAAAGCGTCATGACGGCGATTTTGGAACTGGTGCGTTCGGGCCGGCCAGGAGATTCGCCGCTCGCCGAGATTAACGAGCATGTGGCCTGGGGCCCCGGCCCGCGCGCTTCTCAGGCGCTAATGCTGGCGGTGCGCGCCCGCGCCGCGATCGACGGCCGCCTGGCGCCATCGATCGACGATGTGCTGGCCCTCGCCCATCCGGTGTTGCGTCACCGCATGGCGCTCAATTTCGCGGCCCGCGCCGAGGGCGTGACCATGGCCCACATCATCGACACCCTCGCGGCGCGCATCGGCTAAACCGGAACACATATACAACCATGCCCACGCCCCTCGCCGATACCCAAGCCAAGGCTGAGATTCTATCGGCCAATCTGCCGCCTTTGATGGTGGCGGCGGACCGGGTGGCGGCGACCGTATCGCAAGGCGTGCACGGACGCCGCCGGGTCGGACAGGGCGAAACCTTCTGGCAGTACCGCCATTACAGTTGGGGCGATCCGATTTCCAAGATCGATTGGCGCCGCTCGGCCCGGTCTGACAGCGTCTTTATCCGCGAAAACGAATGGGAGGCGGCGCAAAGCGTTTGGATTTGGAGCGATGCATCGCCGTCCATGCATTATGCCTCGGCGCGCAATCTGGTGGAAAAATCGGCGCGTGCTGATTTGCTGGCCCTGGCGCTGGCGTCGCTTTTGGTGCGCGGCGGCGAGCATGTGGCCGCCCTTGGTCACAGCATGACGCCGACCACCGGGCGTAATGCGTTGTACCTGCTGGCCGCCGCCATGGAAGAACGGCATTTGTTGGCCGGTGATGGCGAGGCCGCCAGCCTGCCGCCTTTCGAGCCCTTGCCCCGCTATGGCCGCGCCGTCTTCATCAGCGATTTTCTGGAGCCCAAGGAAACGCTCTATAAGGCCATCGGCCGCTTCGCCGACCGGGGTGTCGATGGCCATATCGTGCAAATTCTGGACCCGGCGGAAAGCGATCTGCCATTCACCGGGCGCACCCGCTTCGAAGGCATGGAAGACGAAGGCTCGGCATTGATTGGCCGGGTTGAGGGAGTGCGCTCAGAGTACCGCCAGACCATGGAAGAATTACAGGCGGGCTTGAAAGATATCGCCGTCGCCACTGGCTGGGACTACCAGGTACATGTCACCGACCGGCCGCCGGAAAGCGCCTTGATGCGCTTGTTCACGGCGCTCGCCCAGCCGAGGATGCGCTAGCAGATGTTTGCCCTCGGCGCCTTGTCCTTTGCCGCCCCGGTGGCGCTTCTGGCGCTGGCGGCCTTGCCCATCATCTGGTGGTTGTTGCGCATCATTCCGCCTGCGCCGAAACGCATACGCTTCCCCGCCATCCGGCTGATCATGGGCCTGACCAACCCGGAAGAAAGCTCCGCCAAGACGCCCCTGTGGCTGACCCTGCTGCGCCTTGCGCTGGTGAGCTTGCTGATCCTTGGCGCCGCGCATCCGCTTCTGAATGCCGGCAATCAGCTCACCGGAACGGGCCCGGTGGTGATCGTCATCGATGATGGCTGGGCGGCGGCCAAGAACTGGACCCAACGGCAAAACAGCGCCGCCAACATCATCGATCAGGCGGAACGTGCCGGGCGCGCCGTCGCGGTTCTCACCACGGCCCCCGGCGAGGGCAAATCCCGGGCGCTGGAAAGTTTGATGACCGCCGATGCGGCGCGCCAAACCGTCCTGGCGCTGAAGCCCAAACCCTGGGCGGTTGATCGCAAGGCCGCTGCAGCCGTGCTCGGCGCCATCGAAGCTGGCGGCGGTGCCCACGTGGTCTGGCTTTCGAATGGGCTGGGTGATGAAGCGGCGGGGGATTTCGCTGCGGCGCTCGGCAAGCTGGGGGCGGTCACGGTGCTCGCTGATCCCGCCGGCGCCTTGCCCAACGTCTTATTGCCGCCGGTCTCGGACCGGGATGGGCTGACCGTCCGCGCCCTGAAAGCGCCCGGTTCATCGGCGCGCAATTTGACCATCCGCGTGCGCGGCGAGGACGGCGGTGTGCTGGCGGTCAAGGCGCTGACATTCGAAGCCGGCAAGTCCGCCGCCAGGCTCAAGCTTCCGATGCCGGTGGAGATCCGCAACCGGGTCACGCATATCGAAATTGAAAATGCCGGCCACGCCGGCGGTCTGGTGCTGGTGGACGAGCGCTGGCGGCGGCGCCCGGTGGGCCTCGTGACCGATACCGGGCGGCGCGTCGATCAACCGCTGCTGGACGATATTTTTTATCTGGAACGGGCGCTGGATCCGTTCACCGAAGTGCGCACCGGCTCTGTGCAAAAACTGCTGCGCCGGGAATTGGCGTTGCTGGTGCTCGCCGATCCGGGCCGCATTTCGAACGCCAACCGGCGGCTTATTCAAAACTGGATGGGCGAGGGTGGGCTGGTGCTGCGCTTTGCCGGCCCGCGTCTGGCCGCCGTCAAGGGACCGATCCTGCCCGTCCGACTGCGCCAAGGCGACCGCGAGCTTGGCGGCGCCCTGTCGTGGACCAAGCCGGCTAGTTTGGCGGCCTTTCCGCCCACCAGCCCGTTCGCCGGTCTGGCGGTTCCCAAGGACGTAAAGATCAATCGCCAGGTTCTGGCCCAGCCGAGCGTCGATCTACCCGATAAGACCTGGGCGCGGCTGACCGACGGCACACCCATCGTCACCGCCGAGCGGCGCGGCAAGGGATGGCTGGTATTCTTCCACACAACGTCCAGCCCCAACTGGTCGAATTTGCCCTTGTCCGGGTTGTTCGTCGGCATGCTGCAAAATCTGGTACGCCTGTCGCGCGGCGTCGGCGGCGGCGCCGATGACCGCCTGTTGCCGCCGGTGCGCACCATCGATGGCTTCGGCACATTGGGCCCGGCGCGCACCGGGGCGCGCGCTATCAAGGCAAACCGCATCGATGCCGCCATGCCCGGCCCCGATCATCCGCCCGGCTTTTACGGCGACGAGGCGGCGCGGCGCGCCTTTAACCTCTCGCCCAAACTGGCGGCATTGAAGCCCCTCGGCAATCCTGGCGGCGGCGTCACCTTGGGCACCTATCAGGCAACCCGGGAGCGGGATTTTCGCGGGCCCTTGCTGGCCGCCGCATTATTGCTGGCCCTCGCCGATATTGTCGCCAGTTTTGCCTTGCGCGGCTTTTTCGCCCGCCGCCGGGCAGTGGCCGGGCTTGCGTTGGCGGCGGGTATCACGATGGGCCTAATCGCGCCCGTAGCCGCCCAATCGCCAACCCAGACGGCGCCGGCCAATACCAGCGCCTTCGCCTCGGCGTTGAGCGTGCGCATTGCCTATGTGCGCACTGGCGATACAAGCGTCGATGGCGCCAGCCGCGACGGCCTCCGCGGCCTAGCCTTAATCGCCAATGCCAGGACGGCGGCCGAAATGGGCGCGCCTGCCGCCATCGATCCGGCCAGGGATGATTTGAGCTTTTATCCGCTCATCTATTGGCCGATCACCGAGGACGCGCCGGCGATTTCCTCGGCAACCGGCGAGCGTCTCAACAAATACATGAAATCCGGCGGCACCATATTTTTTGACACCCGCGATCAATCGGGCACCGGCATCGGCGCCAATCGGCTGGAAGAGATTGCCCGTTCCATCGACGCGCCGGCGATGGAGACCATTCCCCGCGACCATGTGCTGACCAAATCCTATTATCTGCTCCGCGAGTTTCCCGGGCGCTGGGCCGGTGGCCAGCTTTGGGTGGCGCGCAAAGGAGCCGCCAATGACGGCGTGTCGCCGATTATCGTCGGCTCCCACGATTGGGCCAGCGCCTGGGCCATCGATGCGGCGCGCAAACCGATCTATCCGGTGACCCCTGGCGGCAACCGGCAACGGGAAATGGCCTACCGGTTCGGCATCAACATGATCATGTATGTGCTGACCGGCAATTATAAGGCCGATCAGGTGCATCTGCCAGCGATCCTGGAAAGGCTGGGGCAATGATTGGCTTTACCGGTATCGGCTTTGCGCCGCTGATCGATTGGCGCCTTGTCGCCGCCGCTGCCGCCATCGGCGTTGTGTTGCTGGCGTTCGGCGTCTTTCGCCGGGCGCGCGGCAGTCTGTTGCGCCTGTTCGCACTTGGCATTTTGGCACTGGCTCTCCTCAATCCGCATTTGGAGGCGGAAAATCGGCGCAGCCAGCCCGACCTGGCGCTGGTGATGGTCGACGAATCCTCCAGCCAGAACACCGGTGAGCGGCGCGTCCAACTGGCCAGCGCCCTCAAGGAGCTGACCGCCACCCTCGGTAATTTCAAAGATTTGCGTATCAAGGTGGTGCGTGGCAAGGAAACCAAGGACGGCACCGAGATGTTCGGCGAGCTGGATCGGGCGGTCGCCGATATCCCCAAGGGCCGCTTCGCCGGCGCCGTGTTGCTCACCGACGGCCAGGTCCACGATGTGCCCAAGATCGGCCGCAATTCCATCGAAGAGAACGCCGCCAAGCCCGGCATCTATGGGGCGCCGCTGCATGTGCTGCTGACCGGCAATAAGGGCGAGCGCGACCGCCGCCTGGTGGTCGAGCAGGCACCGGCCTTCGGCATCGTCGGCAAGTCGGTCAAGCTGCGCCTCCGGATCCAGGACAACCCGAAAAAGTCGGCGTCATCGGCGGCGGTGACCATCCGCATCGATGGCGGCGAGGCGATCACTAGGAGCCTCCCCGTCGGCCGCACCGGCGAGGTGGATATCCCCATCGAACATGGCGGGCCCACCATTATCGAGCTGGAAGCCCAGGAAATGGGAGGCGAGATGTCGCCGATCAACAACCGCGCCGTGGTGTCCATCAACGGCGTCCGCGATCGCTTGCGGGTATTGCTGGTGTCCGGCCAGCCGCATCTTGGCGAGCGCGCGTGGCGCAATCTCTTGAAATCCGATCCGTCGGTGGATCTGGTGCATTTCACCATTTTGCGTCCGCCGGAAAAAAACGACTTCACGCCGCTCAACGAATTGGCGCTGATCTCCTTCCCGATCCGCGAATTGTTCGAGGTCAAGCTGCACGAGTTCGATCTGATCGTCTTTGACCGCTATGTGGTGCGCTTTGTGCTGCCGCCCAACTATTTCCAGAATATCGCCCGCTATGTGGACAAGGGCGGCGCCGTGCTGGCCGCCGTCGGGCCCGATTTCGCCGGGGTGCGATCCATGTTCCATACGCCGCTCGGGCGCATCATGCCTGGCGAGCCGTCGGGCCCGGTGATTCAGACGCCGTTCCGCGCCCAACTGACCGACAAGGGCCGCCGCCATCCGGTTACTTCCAGCCTGCAAACCAAGGATGGCAAAACCCCCGAATGGGGCCGCTGGTTCCGCCAGGTGGATGCCAGGGCGTTGCGCGGCAATACCGTTCTTTCCGGCGCCGACGGCAAGCCGTTGCTGATCCTCGATCGTTTCGGCAAGGGCCGGGTCGCCCAGTTCCTGTCCGATCATGTCTGGCTTTGGGCGCGTGGCCATGACGGCGGCGGCCCGCACGCCGAGTTGATGCGCCGTCTGGCCCATTGGCTGATGAAGGAGCCGGACCTGGAGGAAGAGGATTTGCGCGCCACCGTTGATGCCAGGCAACTGACCATCGAACGGCGCAGTCTGGACCCCGATATTCCGCCGGTGACGGTCACTGCGCCATCGGGCGCCACCGAAACCGTGACCCTGACGCCGGACAACCGGGGCGGCGCCAAAACCACTATCACCGCCAAGGAAACCGGGCTCTACCGCATCGCCGACGGGCGCCGCCACACCATGGCGGCGGTGGGCCAACTCAATCCGCCGGAACTGTCGGATTTGCGTGCCACGCCCCAATTGCTGGCATCGGTGGTCAAGGCCAATGGCGGCGGTATCGCCTGGATCAGCGACGGCCTGCCCGGTATCCGACGCACCAAGCCGGGCCGGGGCGGGGCCGGGCGCGGCTGGTTCGGGCTGGTCCGCAACGGCTCCTACGTGGTTACCGGCGTCCGCCAAATCCCGCTATTGCCGGCGCTTTTGTTCCTGCTGCTGGCGGCGGGCGGCATCATGTTTGCCTGGCTGCGCGAGGGAAAATAGTACAACTGGTTGGCGCAAACCAACCTTTTCAATTATGCTGGTCTTCTACCAGCTCGGAGCACAGGCCATGCCCTTTGTCAGACGCGACGCAGACGGCGTCATCGATGCGGTTTTCGCCCATGCGGAGGGCGAGGCGACCGAAGAGCTGCCGCACGGCCATCCAGAGCTGTTGGTATATCTGGGCATCGATGCGAACGCGATCATCGATGCCGACGAATGGCTGCGCGCCGATCTGGCGCTGGCCCGGGTTATCGAGGATTTGATCACTATCTTGATGGACAAGGGCGTCATATCGTTCACCGATCTGCCGCCCGGCGCACAGGAAAAAATCATCGCCCGCCAGGGCCTGCGCACGGAAGTGTCCTACGTCGCCAGCCTGTTCGGCAACGACGACGAAAACTTTCTTTAAGGCGCGTTACTCCGCCGCCGCTTTATCGCCTGGCAACCAGCGCAGCACCGGGTTGCGCGCCGCTGTGGTCTCGTCCAGGCGGCGGCGCGGCGCCAATCGCGGCGCTTCCTTGAACGCCGCCACTTCGCCTTGTTTTGCGCGCCGGGCAAGCGACTTCACCATGCCGATATATTGATCGAGGGATGCCAGGCTTTCGGTTTCGGTGGGCTCCATCAAAAGCGCGCCGTGCACCACCAGCGGAAAATACATGGTCATCGGATGCACGCCCTCGTCGATCATGGCTTTGGCGAAATCGAGGGTGGTCACTTCGGTTTCCGCCAGGAAGCGGTCGTCGAACAGAACCTCGTGCATGCAGGGGCCTTCGTAGGACAGCGTCAGATCGTCCGACAGCCCGGCCAGGATATAGTTGGCGCTGAGCACCGCGTCACTTGCGGCCTGGGCGAGGCCATCGGCGCCCATGCTCATCATATAGCTAAGGGTGCGGACGAAAACGCCGAACTGGCCGTGGAAGCCCTTCATGCGCCCGTACGGGCTGGCGTCCGAGGCTTCGGCGCTCTCCACCAACGCGTATCCGTCATCCGCAGAAACCACATAGGGCACCGGCGCGAAGGGCGCCAGGGCGCCCGACAACACCACCGGGCCCGAGCCCGGCCCGCCGCCGCCATGGGGCGCCGAAAAAGTTTTGTGCAAATTGAGATGCATGGCGTCGATGCCCAGATCGCCGGGCCGCACGCGCCCGACAATGGCGTTGAAATTGGCGCCGTCGCAATAGACGTAGGCGCCGGCGGCGTGGGCAGCGTCGGCGATTTCAATGATCTCGTCCTCGAACAGGCCGCAGGTGTTGGGGTTGGTGATCATGATTGCCGCCACGTCCGGCCCAAGCCGTTCATTGAACGCACCGAAGTCGACGCGGCCGCGCCCGTTGGTGGGTATTGTCTCGACCTTATAGCCGCACATATGGGCGCTGGCCGGGTTGGTGCCGTGCGCCGATTCCGGTACCAGCACGATAGCCCGGCCATCGCCGCCCGCCTCCAAAGCGGCGCGGATGGTCATCAGACCGCATAGCTCGCCATGGGCGCCCGCCGCCGGCGACATGGCAATGGCGTCCATGCCGGTGAGGGTTTTCAGCCAGTCGGCGCATTGATCGATCAGCGCCAGCGCGCCTTGCACCGTGCTTAAGGGCTGCAAGGGATGCAGATCGGCGAGGCCGGCCAGCCGCGCCAGCTTTTCGTTGAGCCGGGGGTTGTGCTTCATGGTGCAGGAGCCAAGCGGATACATGCCAGCATCGATGGCGTAATTGTTGCGGCTGAGGCGTAGGTAATGGCGCACCACCTGCGGCTCCGACAGACCTGGCAGGCCGGTTTCGGATTCCCGCCCAGCGTCGCCCAGTCGGTCTTCAAATTCGCCAGCGCCCGGCAGGTCGACGCCGCTCATCCCGGCGGCGCCCTGTTCGAATATCAGGGGCTCGTCCATGTCCAGGCCCCGGTGGCCGGTAAAGGTCTCGGTTGCCATTAGAGGGCGCCTTCCAATGCCTTGGCCAGGCGCCCGATGTCGTCATCGCTGACGCATTCGGTGGCCGCCACCAGCAACAAATCATCGAGATCATCCCGCCTCGGATAAAGCCGGGACACCGGCACGCCAGCCAAGATGCCATCATTGCCCAGCGCGTCCACGACGCCCGCCGCCGGTTTGGCAAGGCGCAGGGTGAATTCGTTGAAAAAGCTCTGGTTGACGATCTCGGCGCCGGGAACCTCGGCCAACGTATCGGCCAGGGTCACGGCGCGTCCGTGGTTCAGCCGCGCCAGCCCGCGAAACCCCGCATTGCCCAACAGGGACAAATGGATCGAAAAGGCCAAGGCGCAGAGCCCGGAATTGGTGCAGATATTGCTGGTCGCCTTTTCCCGGCGGATATGCTGCTCGCGCGTGGAAAGGGTCAGCACCCATCCCCGGCGGCCATCCACGTCTTCTGCCTGGCCCGCAAGGCGGCCCGGCATCTGGCGGATGAAGCGCTCGTTGACGGCGAACAGGCCCACATGTGGGCCGCCGAAATTCATGGCGTTGCCGAGAGACTGACCCTCGGCGGCGACGATATCGGCGCCCATTTCGCCGGGCGGGCGAAGAGCGCCCAAGGACAGAATCTCGGACACCACCACCACCAGAAGCGCGCCGGCGTCGTGGCAGGCGTCGGCCAGGGCGCCCAGGTCTTTGACATTGCCGAAGAAATTGGGGTTCTGGACAATCACGCAGGCGGTGCCACCATCGATGCGCCCGGCCAGCTCTTCGGTGCCGTCCACATCTGGCTCCGACGTCACCATCTCCAGCCCGAGGAAGCGGGCGTTGGTCAGGGTCACGTCCCGGTAGTGGGGATGCAAACCTCCAGACAGGATGACTTTCGAGCGGCGCGTCACCCGGCAAGCCATCATGGCGGCTTCGGCGCACGCGGTGGCGCCGTCATAGAGGGACGCGTTGGCCACATCCATGGCGGTGATCATCGCCACCTGGGTCTGGAACTCGAATAAGGCCTGTAGGGTACCTTGTGAGACTTCCGGCTGATAGGGCGTGTAGGAGGTGAGGAACTCCGAGCGCTGCACCAGATGATCGACAGCGGCGGGTATATGATGGTGATAGGCGCCGGCGCCGATGAAAAACGGCGCCGATGCTGCGCCGGTATTTTTTGCCGCCAACGCTTCGATGGCCGCTTCCACCTGCATCTCTCCGGCGTGGGGCGGCAGATCGATTTGGTCTTCCAGCAACGCCGATGCCGGCACGTCCTTAAACAGGGCATCAATGCCGTCCGCGCCGATGGCTGCCAGCATGTGCCGGCGGTCATCTTCGCTCAGCGGCAGATACCGCATCTCCTTATCCCAGGCCCGCCACGAATTCTTTATAGGCCTCGGCGCTCAAAAGGTCTTCGAGCTGGCTTGGATCAGCCACTTTAAGTTTGAAAAACCAGCCATCGCCCTCGGGCTCGGTATTGACCAGTCCGGGATCACCTTCGAGGGCGTCATTAACTTCAACAACCTCGCCGTCGAACGGGGCGTAAACCTCGGCCGCGGCTTTCACCGATTCGACCACCGACGCCTGATCGTCCTTGGTAAACTCGGCGCCGACGGCGGGCAGTTCGACAAACACCACATCGCCCAATTGTTCCTGGGCATAGACGGTGATGCCGATCTGGGCGACATCGCCTTCGACGATGATCCATTCGTGTTCTTCGGTATATTTGATCTCAGCCATTTGACATTCCAACCCATCAATTTTTGAAATAGCGATGCGCAACAAAAGGCATTTTAACCACTTCAGCTTCTAAACGCTTGCCGCGAACAATCAACCCCAATTGTTCTCCGAGGCCCACGTGGTCCGGGTTCACATAGCCCATGGCGATGGCCACCCCGGCCGCCGGGCCGAAGCCGCCGGAGGTCACGGCACCAATTTGTTGGTCATCTTGATCGACAATGACGGCGCCTTCGCGGGCCGGGGCGCGGCCTGCCAGGCGAAGCCCCACCCGTTTTCGAGGCGCGCCATTCTGCAATTGATCCATGATAACACCGGCGCCCGGAAATCCGCCTTCTTCGCGCCGGCGCTTAGATATGGACCAGGCGAGGCCGGCTTCCACCGGCGAGGTGGCTTCGTCGATATCGTGGCCATAGAGGCAAAGTCCGGCTTCCAGGCGAAGCGAATCCCGGGCCCCGAGGCCGGCCGGGCGAACCCGGTCCGCGCCCAGAAGCAACCTGGCGATGCTGGCGGCTTCATCCGCCGGCACCGAGATTTCGAAGCCGTCTTCGCCGGTATAGCCGGAGCGGGATATAAAACAGTCGGCGCCGCCAAGCTCCGCATCGATCATGGTCATGAACGCCATCGCCTTCGCTTGCACGCACAGGGCGCCGAGCACATCGGCGGCCATCGGTCCCTGCAGGGCGATCAAGGCGCGTGTGTCCAGGGTTGTCAAATGGACATTCTCTCCCAAACTCGACCCAATATGGCGGTAATCGATTTCCTTCTGTCCGGCATTGACCACCAAGAACAATTGATCGCCGCGCCGGGTGACCATCAGATCATCGATGATGCCGCCCGCATCGTTGGTCAGTTGGGTATAGCGGATGCGGCCCTGGCCCAGTCCGGTGATATCGCCCGGAACCAAAGTCTCAAACCGGGCGGCCGCATCGGCGCCGTGCAATTCGGCCTGGCCCATATGGCTGACATCAAACAGGACGGCGCCTTCGCGGGCGTATTGGTGTTCGGCCAGAATGCCGGTTTCATATTGCACCGGCATTTCATAGCCCGAAAACGGCACCATCTTGGCGCCCAGTTCCAGGTGCAGGTCATAAAGCGGGGTGCGTTGCAGCGCTTCGGACATTACCGGTCACTTCCGGAGGCGTGTCTTGGAATTGCTCCGGTTGAAATTCAACTGATCCCGCGACAGGGCAAAGGAGATGACTACCTTGGTATCCGGACCCCGGCGACTTTCGCTCAAGGGGATGGTAATTTCCAGGGGATCATCGGTAAAGGTCACCCGGTTGCGCCGGGGTGGAAAGTTCACCATCGCCGAAAAACTGGACTTACCGTCCTTCCTCGGAAAGGAGCTGGGAATGGCGACGAAATAGCCGAATTTGTAATCGCGCCCGCGGGCGGCGGGGCCAAGGATCAGATCGAAGCTGACGCGCAAATTCAGGACCACCTCGGTGTAGTCGGGCGCGCCGCCCACATATTCGCATTCGCCCTTGAAGCCTTTGATCTCGCTCTCGAACACCACATCGGAAATATCGCGGCCCGGCCCGTCGCCGAACATGGTCATATGATCTGCATCTTTGAGCAGTCCGACCTCGGGGCAAGCGGGCACAACCACGGCATCGGTGAACGGATTAACCGCATCGACGGCGGCGCATGCCGACAGCGCCGCCGCGCAAAGCGCCAGCAAGGCGGGCGTTTTATATGGTACCATTGTCAATTTGCGGCGCATTTTCCGTTCCTCATCGGATTCTCTTTTGCGGGCGCCGACAATAAATCAGGGCGCCCCAAGCGGCAAGGGCGCGTCCGGGCAGACGGCGTTGCCAATTCGGTGAAAGCGGGGAATTTACTGGATTTCGTGCAGGGCAGAGGCCAATCGCGCCAGCGCCCGCGCGCGGCCCCATCCGTTGTCGATAGTCTTGGCGATGGAGAGAGCGTGATCGAAGCTGCGCCGCGCCTGTTTCTTGTTGCCGGCGCGCATGGTTTCGGCGGCGATGTCGCTGAGCATCCAGACGCGGCTTAGGGACGAGCCGATTTTATCGGTGGCGCGCCGGGCGAGGGCGGCGGTGTCGCGGGAATCGGCTTCAAAGCCCTGGCGGGATTGGGCGCGCGCTATGGACCAAAGGGCATAAGCGCGCAGCCGGTCGTTTTCGATCCGCTCGGCGGTTTCGATGGTGCGTTTGAAGGCGCCGTCTTTCAGCTTCTCGTTAATATCGATCAAGGAGAGCACGATCTGACCGGTGGCGTAGGATTTGGCGTAAGGCAGATCGATATTCTCGGTCTTCGACAGGGCGTAGCGGATCAAGGCGAAGGCCTTGTCGGTCTCGCCTTGGCGCGCGATCTCGGCAGCGATCTTGCCGATCATCACCGCCTGATAGCGGTCCGTATCGATGCGCCCGGCGGTATCCAGGGCGGCATCGGTCTCGCCTGAGTTGGCTTGCGCGCGCGCCACGCTCATCAAGACCGCCACACGGTCATAATCACCAGACATATTTTCCAAAAGCTGCAGGGCCTGATCGGGGCTGCCGATCTGTGCATAGGCGGAGGCCAGATGCCGTTGCGCGGCGCCGCGCTCAATCTCGCCCATGGCCGGGGCGCCATCTTCACCCTTGATTATCTGCTCGGCGCTGCCGATGGCGGCGTTGGAGCCGGTGACGTCGCCGGCGCGCGCCAAGATCACCGCCATCTGGGTGAGAACCGTCACCTGCTGCAAGGGTCTCTCCAGCCCGGCGGCAATTTGAATGGCCTGGCGCGCTGTCTTGCGGGCGCCCTCATTGTCGTTCTTTTCCTGTTGAATTTCGGCAACCGAGATCAGCGCTTCCAGGCGCTTGAATACGGTCGGTATAATTTTCGTGGTTTCCAGGGATTCTTCGATGCGGCCTGCGCGGGCCTGCGCCCGGGCGATATCGCGAAGGGCGACAATGATCAGCCTTGCATCGCCGATGCGGCGCACGGTCGATACCGCTTCGGCCAGCAATCCGGCCTTGGCCTGGGTGACCAATATCTCGCCATAGGCCCAGTCGCGCAATTCCAACTTGAAGACGCTCTTGGCGCTTTCGACGGCTTCGTGGAGCAGGCATCTTTCGCTCGGGTCCTGAAAACAGGCTGACGCGTCGCGGGTTGGATCGGCAACCTCGCGCTTAGCCTTTTCGTCGATGAATCCCTTGGTGGCGTCGCCGCCTAAAAGGGCCTTGCGGGCGGCGTCGATCTTGGCTTTGCGCACATCCTGCAGACGCCCGAGCATGGAGCCCACCTTGTTCTGGGTGCCCATGTTATCGACCAGGTCCTTGGTGATCTCGCCGGTGGCTTCGCGGCCGATGGAGCGTTGGTATATTTTGATTGCATCGGTCAGCCGTTTCGATTTCCGGCCATCGATCGGGCCCCGGTAGATGCGCATGCGTTGCAGCGAATCCTGGGCGCGGCGGATCAATTCATTCTGGTTACCGAACAGGTTTTCGCGGACATCCGGAATATCGCCGCGCGCCGCCAGTGCCGGCGCAGCCGTCCACAGCAATACAGCCGCGAATATTCCCGGCAGCACCGCAACGCCGATTGCAGCGCGGCGGTTTCTGGATTTTCTAAGCGTGAGCATCAATCCAGATTTAAACGGATTTGAGGAATCGAACAATAGGTACAAACGACAACCCGTGACGGCGGATTTCCCTAATCCCGCCGCAGGTTGCGCCTTATGCGCCATTTCGGATAGAAGCCTGTATGGCTAATGATGATCACATTGTCGAGATTTATACCGACGGCGCCTGCTCGGGCAATCCCGGTCCCGGCGGCTGGGGCACTATTTTGCGCTGGCGCGGCACCGAGTGCGAATTGTCCGGCGGCGCGCCGGATACCACCAACAATCGGATGGAGCTGGAAGCCGTCATTCAGGGCCTGAAGGCGCTTAAAAAACCGTCCGAGGTGATTGTTTTCACCGACAGCCAATATGTGCAAAAGGGCATGTCGCTATGGCTGGCGGGATGGAAAGCCAAGGGTTTCAAAGTCAAAGGCGGCGGCTTGCGGCCCAACCACGATCAGTGGCGCGAATTGGACACGCTGGCATCGGGGCACCGGGTCGAGTGGCGCTGGGTCAAAGCCCATGCCGGACATCCGGAAAATGAGCGGGTTGATAAGATGGCGGTTGCCGAATCCAAGAAACAGGCGGCGCGTTAGTTTTTGTCGTCCGGTTTGTGCGCGGCCAGGCTGGCGACCACGCCGCGCAGGATGCGCACTTCTTTTTCGGTCAGCTCCGCCCGGCCAAGCATATTGCGCAAATTGCGCACCATGATGCTCCGCTTTTCGCGGATATGCATAAATCCGGAGGCATCAAGCGCGCCTTCCAGATGCTCGAACAAGGCGATCAGTTCTTTCTTGTTGGCCTGGCGGGTGCCGGCCATGCGCAGTTCCGGCGAGCCGGCGTCCCAGCCTGTCTTGTGCCATTCATAGGCGACCAGTAGCACAGCCTGCGAGAGGTTGAGCGAGGAAAAGCCGGGATTCAGGGGCACGTAAATTACATGCTCGGCGAGCGCGATATCGTCGTTGTTGAGGCCCCACGCTTCGCCGCCGAACAGCACGCCGGAATTGGGCTCGCCCAGAAACGCCTTGGCCGCCTGTTCCGGGGTGTGGCTTTGCTTGATCATGTCCCGGTCACGGGCGCTGGCGGCAAACACCAAGCTCAAATCATGAATGGATTCTTCGGTAGTGTCGAACAATTGCGCTGCTTCCAGGACCACGTCGGCGCCCGACGCGGTGGCCACCGCGCGTTCGTTCGGCCAGCCGTCGCGGGGGCGCACCAGGCGCAGATCGGTCAGCCCGCAATTGAGCATCGCCCTGGCCACCATGCCGATATTTTCGCCCAATTGGGGATCAACCAGAATGATCGCCGGGCCGCCCGTGCGGGCGCCATCGGGCTGCTCCGGATCAAATTGTCTATGGTCAGTTCCCGCCATTGGATATCGGCCGCAGGTACCGGCTAGCCGGCCGCTTTGGCGTCCCGGGAGGAAACGGCTTCGACGCCTTCTTTATAGAGCTTGTAGACAATGGCGTCGCGCAGCGCATTGTAAGATGCATCGATTATATTGGTGGAAACGCCGACCGTGGACCAATTCTTGCCCGATGCATCGGCGCTTTCTATCATCACCCTTGTGATCGCGCCGGTGGCTTCCGACGGGGTCAAGATGCGCACCTTGTAATCCACCAAGCGCACATCGGCCAGTTGCGGATAGACCGGCAGCAAGACCTGGCGGAGGGCGCTGTCGAGGGCATCGACCGGCCCGTTGCCTTCGCCGACGATCATATATTGCTCGCCGCCCATGACCGCCTTAATGGTGGCTTCGGAAAGGGTGATCAACTCGCCCTTGGCGTTCCAGCGGCGCTCGTCGATAACGCGGAAACTGTTGAGGCGAAAATATTCGGGCACAGTTTCCAGGGCACGCCGGGCGAGCAATTCAAAGCTGGCTTCGGCGCCGTCATAGGCGTAGCCGTCGAATTCCCGCTTTTTCACCTCTTCCACCAGCCCCGCTACTTTCGGATCGTCGGCGGCGATTTCGATGCCGACGTCGCGGAACATGGCCAGAATGTTGGAGCGGCCCGATTGATCCGACACCACAATCCGGCGATGGTTGCCGACCAGATCGGGCTCTACGTGTTCGTAGCTGCGCGGATCTTTTTCCACCGCCGAGACGTGCAGGCCTCCTTTGTGGGCAAAGGCTGATTCGCCCACATAGGGCGCACCCCGGTCGGGCTGGCGATTGAGGCGCTCGTCGAGGGCGCGCGATACCTGGCTCAGCCTGGTCAGGCTGTCCTTGGAGACGCCCGTTTCCAGTCCCATTTTCAGCATTAATGTGGGCAACAGCGAAATCAGATTGGCGTTGCCGCAACGCTCGCCCAATCCGTTTAGGGTGCCTTGCACCTGGCAGACCCCGGCGCGCACCGCGGCCAGGCTGTTGGCGATGGCGTTGCCGGTATCGTCATGGCAGTGAATGCCTAGTTTTTCGCCGGGAATATGACCGATCACTTCGGTGACAATTGTTTCGATCTCATCGGGCAGGGTGCCGCCGTTTGTATCGCACAAGACAATCCAGCGGGCGCCGCCGTCCAATGCAGCTTGCAAACATTCGATGGCAAATTTCGGGTTCGCCTTATAGCCGTCGAAAAAATGTTCGGCGTCGAACGCAACCTCTTCGACATGGTTGTTCAGGTGGCTAATGGATTCGCCTATCATCGCCACGTTTTCATCGCGTTCGATGCCGAGCGCGACATCCACATGAAAATCCCATGTTTTTCCTACCACGCATACGACCGGTGTCTTGGCGTCCAAAAGCGCGCGCAGCGCTGGATCGTTATCCAGCGAGCGTCCGGCGCGCCGGGTCATGCCAAAGGCGGTCAGGCGCGCATTATTCAGTTGCGGCGGCTCGCCAAAAAAGGCGTCGTCGGTTGGATTTGCGCCCGGCATGCCGCCCTCGATATAGTCGATGCCGAGGTCATCGAGATCGCGCGCAAGGGCAGCTTTATCGCGGACGGAGAAGTCGACCCCTTGGGTCTGGGCGCCGTCGCGAAGGGTGCTGTCAAAAAGATATATCCGCCTACTCATTGCAGTTCCGCCGATTTGCCCTAAAAAGCGCCGGAGGATGCACAATTATCCATGCAATAACAAGAGGTTCACAACGATCGCCGCGATCATCGGTTTGATGGGCCTTGCAGGACCCATGGCGGCCGGCAAGGAGCGCGTGAAATCAAATCAATTTGTTGGCTTCAGATATGAATTGACTGACCTCGCCGGTTAACATTTCGGCGTGCCGCGAAAGCTCGGTCGAGGCTTCCTTGACCTGTGCCGCGGCTTGTTGCGTCTCATCGGAAGCCGTCATGACTCCTTGGATATTGGTGGACACGTCGGAAGTCCCGGTGGCCGCTTCCTCCACGTTGCGGGCGATTTCTTGGGTTGCCGCGCCTTGTTGCTCAACGGCGGCGGCAATATTACCCATGATCTCATTGACGTTGTTTATCGTTGTGCTGATGGTTTCGATGGCCTCCGCGGAATCGCTGGTAACTTCTTGGATCGCGGCCACCTGTTGGGAAATTTCCTCGGTCGCATTGGCCGTCTGATTGGCAAGATTTTTCACTTCGGACGCGACCACCGCAAAACCTTTTCCGGCATCGCCGGCGCGCGCCGCCTCGATTGTCGCGTTGAGGGCCAATAGGTTGGTCTGGCCAGCAATATCCGTGATCAACTTGACCACATCGCCAATTTTCTGAGCCGCCTCCGCCGAACTTTGAACCATTTGGTTGGCGTTTCTTGCATCCTCGACCGCTTCGGTGGTTATGGTCGTTGATTGCGCCACCTGGCGGTTGATTTCGGAAATGGAACTAGACAATTCTTCGGCGCCGGCAGCGACCGTCTGAACATTGTTGGATGCCTCTTCCGAGGCCGCCGCAACGGCGGTTGCACGTTCCGAAGTGGCATCCGCGGTGCTGCCCATGGATTCGGCTGTCGATTGCAGCTCCGTTGAAGCGGAACTAACCGATTCGACCACCGATTTCATCTCGGATTCGAACGAATTGATAACGGTGCCGAATTTCTTAATTCGCCCATCCATCATCTCGGTGGCGGCGTTGATGGTATTGGCGGCATCGGCGAACGATCCGACCATGCCTTTATCGGCGATACGGCGGTAAAATCTATTTTCACTGACTGCCTTGAGGCTGGCCATGGATTCGCGCAAATAAGCGTCGCTTCGGTCGACCATATCGTTGATCGCGTGCATAAGTTCACCAAGCTCGCCGTCATCGGTAATGTTGGTAATGCGGGCTTCGAAATCGCCACCGGCGACGGCTTGGCATACGGCAAGAGTTTCGCTGATGCCAGCGCCGGCGCTCACTGCGCTATTCGCATCAGGCAATTCTTGTGCATTTTGATCGGTCTGGTTCATTTACAGGTCTCCTTTGTCAATGGCCGTAGTTAGGCGGCCGTCGCGCTTTGCGTATTTTGAGGTTTGCCGAGCGAGAAAATAAATTCTTCATAACTCAATTGCATATCTTCGAGCGTCTGCGCCAATTTCTGAAACGACGCTTCCATTCCGTCTTTACGGTTGGGATTGCTTTTTTCCACCTGAAGCAAATTTTGGTAAAGCGGGATGATCGTCTCGTTTAGGATATCCCGATCGGGTACCCGGCGGTTAGAATGAAATCCAGTCATCGCCCCAGAGGCGTCGTAGCTCGGCGTCACATGGGCCAGCACCCAGTAGTGATCTCCGTTTTTGGACCGGTTCATCACATAGGCGAAAATCTCGTTGCCGCTTTGGATCGTTCCCCATAGTAATTTGAATATGCACCGCGGCATTTCTGGATGACGGACGATACTATGGGGTGCATCAAGCACCTCTTGTTCCGTGTAGTCGGCCAGGCTCAAAAATAACCGATTTGCATATGTTATTGCGCCTTTTAGATCCGTCTTGCTGACAATAATCTCATCCGGCTGAAAAAATCGTTCAGTACCTGTTACTGCTACTGTATCTGTCATGCTCATACTCCAAAAATTGCGTCACCGCGCGGCGGCGGCGAATTTCTATCCATTGCGAGATTAGAAATATACAATTGATCCCAATGTTGATCTATTTTCCATAAAAATGATCCGGTTATTTATTAACTAGGAATTGTCCGCGAAATTCTCAAGTTTTATTGCAGTAATTTTTTTGTGCGCGCCGGTTTGCAAGGTAGCTTCTTTTCCTTTTACTTCCCGGGCACAGGCGATAAGGTCCGCCGGCTGGCATTTCCAACACCGTCAACCCAATTCAATGAAATAGCGCGATGATAAAATCGGATGCCAAAAATTTAGACAATGATCCCGAATTGGCTGTTATCCGGGCGCGCCTTCCGGGCACCAATATCAACCAACAAACCCTGCTGGCGACCGATTATCTCAATTATTTCAACGAGATCGTCATGACCTTGGGCATGGTGCCCGATTTCCGGGACCTGATGGACGACGCCAAGGACTGGCAGCCCATATCCTATACCGAGCATTTTCAAAACAGCGCCTTTTCGGACAAGGACCTGGCCATTGAAGCTTATGAGCATGTGCCCGAACGGTTCCTGACGCCCTTTGAGCAAACCATCGGCCAGGTATCGCAGCTCATTGAAACCGTTATCCAGCGTATGGACGGCCTCATCGCCAATGGCAGCGACGAGGAGTTGCGCCACGTCGCCACCTCGTCCTCGCAAAATATCCAACGGCTCTTGGAAATCGCATCGGCGATCATAAACGGCGCGGAAACGACCATGGACCAGACCGAAATCGACACGCTTCTTGGTGATTGATCAGGCGATCACATCGACCTTTTCGATGCGCAGATCGACAAAGGCGCGCACTTCAGTGAACGCTCCGGTATTGTTGTCGATGCGGCCCTTGGCACCGATCACGCCGGTTGGCGAATCGCCGACAACGCCATTGATCAGCCCCAAAACGCCAATTTTGGCAATGCCGTCATAGGCGCCAACCTGGATGGTCTGATGGGCGGCCAGACCCGGATTGCATTCGACGCGGAGATTGACCAGCCGGGTGATGGCTTCCGCATCCAACGCCAAAGCCTCGTTCAAAACTTGTAGCGCCCTGGTTACCGTGTCGGCCACGTTCATTCTCCGGATTATCGGCTCAAACCGGTCAGCATTTTAAACGCAGGCCCGGTTCCTTGACCAGTCGTTTGCCATCCAATTCCACCCGGCATAGGGTCTGGGCATGTCCGATCCATTGCCAGCCGTCCGGCCCTTCGATAAATATTTCGGTGGCTTCGGGCGCGCCCTTTCCAACAGCAACTACCGCACTTACTGGACCGGTCAGGTTCTGCACGTGCAGGGCTGGTGGCTGTACCGGATCGCCGCAGGCTGGTTGATGTTCGATTTGACCCATTCGCCGGCCTGGCTGGGCGCCGTCGGTTTTGCCCTGGCGGCGCCGTTCCTGATCCTCAGCCCAATCGCTGGCGCCATCTGCGATAGGGCCGGGCACCGGCGCACCGCCATCATCGCCATTCTTTTCGGGTTTCCGATCATGGCGGCGACGGCGGCGTTGACCTGGTCAGGGGCCATGACGCCCAAGCTTCTGTTCGCCCTAGTAATCGTGCAATCGATTTTCACCGCGTTCGAATCGCCGGCCCGCCAATCGCTGGTCCCGGTGCTGATCGGGCGCCGCTACCTGACCGAGGGCATGTCCCTCAACTGGGCCACCTTCAACGCCGCCTTCATCACCGGCCCAATGATCGCCGGGTTTTTGCTGGTCGCCGGCGGCGCCGCGCTCACCTTCACCGCCGCCACTTCCACCTTCATCTGGATGCTGATCATGCTGCTGCGCATCCGGGGCGAGGGCGATGCCCCCAGGGGCCGCTTTTATCTGCACGGGCTGATGCCCGATGTGATCTCCGGCATCACCTATACCTTACGCCATCCGCTGATCCCCTGGGTTATCGGGTTCCATATGATCCTCGGATTGTTAATCCGCCCTTATATCGAGTTGATGCCCGGCGTCGCATCGGTGGTTTTCGAAGCCGGTGAGCAGGGAATGGCGAACCTGTTGGCCACATCCGGCGCCGGCGCGCTGGTTGTTTCGGTGGTCATGCTGATGGCCGGGCGCGAGCGCTGGCTGATGCCGATCCTGGTCTGGACGCAACTGATATCGGCCCTCTCCCTGGCCGCCTTTGCCGCCACCGATGTCCTGTGGATTGCCCTCGTCGCCGTATTTTTCGCCGGCGGCTTCACCACGGCGGCGGGCATTGCCGCATCAACCTTGGTACAGCAAAGCATCGATGCCGCCTTTCGGGGCCGGGTCGTCGCCATTAGCCTGGCCACCAATATGGGTGGCCCGGCGCTCGGCGCTTTTGGCATCGGCTGGCTGGCCGAGGGTATCGGTTTTCAAGGCGCGCTGATGGCGGCGGCCGCCCTGTCCACGGCGCTGATGATCATCACCGGGCGGCGCGTCTATAGGGCGCGCTCAGTGGCCCAGGAGTAGTTGGGCCATGAACGAGCCCAGCCGCCTCGCGTCCCATTTCGGCGGTATCGGCACGGCCCTTGCGATCCGTGATTACCGGATCTATTGGCTTGGTCAGGCGATCAGCGTGCAAGGCGTCTGGATCTGGCGCATATCGTCGGGAGTGCTGATATTTCAGTTGACCCATTCGCCGGCTTGGCTGGGTTTCATCTCTGTCATTTATTTTGTGCCGCTGATTTTTGTCGGCCCGCTGGCCGGCGCTATCGCCGATAGGGTTGGGCACCGGCGCACCGCCATCGTAACCATTTGGGTTGCCATTTCGATCTCCTTTGCCATGGCGGTGCTGTCGTTTCTGGGGCTGATGAACCCGTATATTCTGGCCGCCCTGGTCGCCGTTCTTGGCGTCGGCCACGCCTTTGATTTCCCGGCGCGCCAGGTGCTGATCCAGATATTGGTGGGGCGCGAGCAAATGTCGGCGGCCATCGCCCTCAATTCCACGACCTTCAACACAGCCGCCTTCACCGGCCCGGCCATCGGCGCCGCGCTGCTGGCCTGGGGCAAGTTCCAGTTCGGCGAGTTTGGTGGGCCCGGTGTTGGCTTCCTCGCCTATTCGGCGGGCTCATTGTGGTTCATGATATCGCTGGTCCGCATCCGAGCCCGCGACAAACCATCCACCGGGGTTAGCATCGGCCACCTCTATGATGACTTGCTTGGGGGTTTCCGCTATATCGGGCGCCACCAGACCATTCGGACGGTGATGGTATCGTGGATCGTCATCTCGTTTCTGACGCGCGCCTATACGGACCTGTTGCCCGGATTTGCCGAGGTTGTCTTTCAGCGGGGCTCGGAGGGGCTCGGCATTCTTTTGTCCGCATCCGGCGGCGGCGCGCTGGTCTTATCCATCGTGATGGCGGTGCGCGGGCGCATCGATGGCATGGCGCGCCTGTTCGTTGTCTCGGCGGCAGTGGCGGCGGCTTCTGTACTGGTGTTCGCCCTCGCCGGCAATTTTTGGGGTTCCGTCGGCGCCATAGTGTTTGCCGGCGCGGCCATAGTGACCTGCGCAATCTGCGCCCAAACTCTGGTGCAATCCACCGTCGAGCCAGAATTTCGAGGGCGTGTCATCGCCGTCTATCTGTCGCTAGCGCCCAGCGCCCAGGCGGTGGGATCGTTCGTGGTCGGCTGGCTGGCCGAAATTACCAGCCTGCCGAGCGCGGTCGCCGCCGGTGCCCTCGCTGCGATCGTGATGATCGTGGTGGTGGGCCCCAAAATTTGGCGCCGGGGCCCGGCCATGGAAGCCGAAGCCCATACCCAGGCACCTGCGCCCAAAACCTAAGCCATCGGAATGAGCGTCATGGACAATGCGGATTTCGGTCAAGCCGCAGATGACTATGACGCCACCGGGCCGGCTTTGCCGGCGAGCTACTCGCCATTCCACACCGCTTCTGGTGGCTGACGGCGGCGTCGCCCAGTTAGCTTGTCTATTCCGCCGCTTTCTTGGGCCCCGCCGTCTGGCCTTCGAGCCCCTTCATCATTTTCTCCCCGGCGCCGGGGATGAGCATCTGGAACACCGTTTCGACCATGGTGTAGTCGTAATATCCGAGCCGCGCCAACGGCTTCAGGCGCGGAATATCCAGCTTGCCGTCGGCGTCCAGGGCATCGTCGGCCACGTGGATCATCTTCACCCGGCCGATGACAATATCAGCGGCGCCGGCGCCGCCATCGCCAAGACCGGGCAGACGCAAGGTGGAATAATATTCGCATTCGAACTGGACGGGCGATTCAGCGACCCTGGGTGGTTTGACGAGGACCGATGCCGCCTTGGTCACCCCGGCCTCGGCGAATTCATCCACATCGGGCGGAAAATCCCCAGCCGAAATATTCACCGCTTCGCGCAAATCATAAATCGCCATGTTCCAGACAAACTCGCCGGTTTTTTCGGCATTGTTCACCGTGTCTTTGCGCCCGCCGCGTCCCGCCGGGCCGTCGCCTTCGTTGGCCGAAAACATGACATAAGGCGGATTGAAGCCAAGGTTTTGGAACTGGCTGAAAGGCGCCAGATTGGCGGCGCCGTCTACCGACAGGGTGGAAATCCAGCCAATCGGCCGGGGCACGACGCAGGACTTGAACGGATCGTGGGGCAAGCCGTGATCAGTGGTGTTGGGTTCATAATGCATGGTGGAACTCCTTTGCGTTTCTGAGGACCGTAGCGCCCTTTGCCCCCGCCGCCAAGTGGCGCCGTGCTAGCCGGGCGGCCAATTTTGCTCGGCGCGGATTACGGCAAGAACAACCACCCGATCATCTGTCACCCGATAGGGAATGATGAATGGCGAACCAGGTACGATAAGTTCGCGCGTGTCCGGCGCGCGACCGATCCGGCCCATATTTGGAAATCGCTCCAGCGCGGCAACGGCGGCAATAATTCGTTGGGCGGACGCCTGTGCCGCCTCCAAATTCCTGTCAGCGATGTAATCGCGAAGCTGTTCAAGATTTGCAATGGCCGTTTCCGACCAACGGATGATCATCGTGGGGGATCAAGTTCGTTGTCCGTGCCCCAGCTTTTGAGCCAGGCAGCAACCTTGTCATGGCTTATCGTTCGACCGGCATCGAGATCAGCCAATCCGGCCTCAATGTCAGCCAATTGCCGTGCCTGCTCTGCCAAATACGCATCGAGAGCACGCTCTAGCAGCCAGGAGCGTTTACGGTCCATACTTTTGGCTAGATGGTCCAGCTCCTCCACTTTTTCCGGAGAGACGCGAAAAGAAAGACTGGTGGAATTCGTCATCGGGCAGGCCTTCAAAGGTTTCTGTATTTATTGTAAACAGTGTATACACAGAATGCAAATACCTACCCGCGCCGCCAAGTGGTGCCGCCGGGGCCGTCTTCGAGGACGATGCCGGCCACCACCAATTCATCGCGGATACGGTCCGCCTCGGCGAAATCCTTATTCGCGCGGGCGGCGTTGCGGGCCTCGATGCGGGCATGGATATCGGCATCGGACGCACCATCATCGGTGGATTCCGGCTGCCATTTGAACCAGTCATCGGGATCGCATTGCAAAAGCCCGAAGAGCGAAGCTCCGGCCCGCAATTCCGCGCCGGAAGCTTCGTGCAGCGTTGCCAGGGCCAGTGGCGTATTGAGATCATCCCCCAAGGCATCGAGCAGCGCCGCCGATGGCCGCGCATCTTGGCCGTCGCTCGTTTGCAGCGATCGGTACAACCCATCCAATTCCGCCTTCGCCTGTTTCAACCCCTCCGCCGTCCAATTGATCGGCTGGCGGTAGTGGGTCTTGAGCATGGCCAGGCGGATGGTTTCGCCGTGATGGTCTTGCAGCAAATCCTGCACGGTGATGAAGTTGCCGAGGCTTTTGGACATCTTCTCACCTTCGACCATGAGATAGCCGTTATGCATCCACACCTTGGCGAAGCTCTCGTCCGGGTAGGCGCAGCGGCTTTGGGCGATCTCGTTTTCGTGGTGGGGGAAGATCAGATCCTGGCCGCCGCCATGGATATCGAAGCTGCGCCCAAGATATTTGGATGACATGGCTGAACATTCCAGATGCCAGCCCGGCCGCCCAAAACCCCAAGGGCTTTCCCAGCCCGGCTGGTCATCCGAGGATGGCTTCCACAAAACGAAATCCGCCGGGTCTTTTTTGTAAGGCGCCACCTCGACGCGGGCGCCGGCGATCAATTCGTCCCGGTTGTGGCCCGACAGGCGACCGTAATCGGCCATCGAGGTAACATCGAACAGGACATGACCGTCGGCCGCGTAGGCATGTTCCTTGTCCAGAAGCGCCTGGATCAATTCCAGCATTTCCGGAATATGGCCGGTGGCGCGGGGCTCTTCATCGGGCTCCAGCGCACCGAGGGCCGCCATGTCGGCGTGGAACTGATCGGTGGTGCGCCGGGTGATATCGCCGATGGCTTCGCCGGTTTCTTCCGACGCATGGATGATCTTGTCGTCAACATCGGTGATGTTGCGCACATAGTTGACGGCGCTTTCCCCATAGACATGGCGGAGCAACCGGTACAGCACATCGAACACGATCACCGGGCGCGCATTGCCGATATGGGCAACGTCATAGACGGTGGGCCCACACACATACATGCGCACATTTTTCGCATCCAGCGGCGCGAATTCCGCCTTGGCGCGGGCTAGCGTGTTATGCAGCCGGATGGTCATACCCACATTCCCTACACCAGGTTCGTAAAGCCGTTGGTGATCGGGTAGCGGCGGTCGCGGCCGAAGGCGCGGGACGTGATCTTGACCCCCGGCGGCGCCTGGCGGCGTTTGTATTCGGCCCGGTCGAGCATCTTCCAGACCCGGCGCACGGTTTCCAGATCATGACCGCGTGCGACGATATCGTCGATTGCCTGCTCGCCCTCAATCAGGCTCTTCAAAATATCGTCCAGCTCGTCATAGGCGGGCAGGCTGTCCTCGTCGAACTGGTCGGGCTTCAATTCTGCGGACGGCTTTTTGGTGATGATGCGTTCCGGGATCACCATGCCGGTAGGGCCGAGGGCGCCGTCCGGCAGGTTGTCGTTGCGCCAGCGCGACAGGGCGAAAACGGCGGTCTTGTAAATATCCTTCAACACCGAATAGCCGCCGCACATATCCCCATAAAGGGTCGCATAGCCCACCGACATTTCCGACTTGTTGCCGGTGGTCAGTGGCATGTAGCCGAACTTGTTGGAAATCGCCATGACGATCATGCCGCGCAGACGCGCCTGGATGTTTTCTTCCGTGGTGTCCGCCTGGGTGCCTTCGAAGACGCCGGTGAGCATTCTGTCAAAGGCGCTCATGGCATCCTCGATGCCGATGGTGTCGTATTTCAGCCCCATCAGGCCGGCGCATTCGGCGGCATCTTCCAGACTGTCGTCGGAGGTATAAGGCGACGGCATCATGACGCAATGGACCGCGTCCGGGCCCAGCGCATCGACGGCGGCGGCGGCTGAAAGGGCCGAATCTATGCCGCCGGAAAGACCCAGGATGACGCCGGGAAAGCCGTTCTTGCCCACATAATCGCGCAATCCTAACACCATGGCGCTGTAGATCGAGCGAAGCTCCTCATCGCCCGTCGCCGGTGTGATCTGCCCGGCGGCGCAAGTCCAGCCATCGCTGGCGGAGGACCATTCGGTCAGGGTGACCGAGCTTTCGAACGCCTTCGCCTGGACGCACAGTGAGCGGTCGGCGCCGAGCACGAAGGAGCAGCCGTCGAAAACCAGCTCGTCCTGGCCGCCCACCAAATTCACATAGGCCAGCGGCAATCCGGTTTCGCTCACCCGCGCCACTGCCAGGTTCATGCGCTGGTCGGGTTTGTCGGTTTCGAAGGGCGAGCCGTTGATGACGAGCAATACATCGGCGCCCGATTCCTGCAAACATTCGGCGACATCGGGCTCCCACATGTCTTCGCAGACCATGACGCCGAGACGGGCGCCGCGAAACGGGATCGGGCCCGGTGCCGGGCCGGCGGTGAACACCCTGTCTTCGTCAAAGACGCCGTAGGTTGGTAGATGATGCTTGGTGCGGATGGTGACGATACGACCGCCGTCGAGCAACAGCGCCGCATTATAGAGCGTGCCGCCATCCCGCCACGGTGCGCCCAGCAAGATGGCCGGCCCGCCGTCAACCGTTTCCCCCGCCAGCTTGGTGACTTCGGCTTCGATGCGGTCCAGGAAAGCCGGCTTCAGCACCAAGTCTTCGGGCGGATAGCCCGAGACCGCCAATTCACCGGTCACCACCAGATCGGCGCCGCCTTTAGCCGCTTCGGCGCGGGCGCTGCGGATACGCTGCACATTGCCATCGACATCGCCGACGGTTGGGTTAATCTGAGCGAGCGCGATAATAAGGCGTTCGGGGCTGGTTTCGATCATGTCTCGATCCGGAATTGGGATGCATTCATGGGTTTGGGGCGGCCCGCCGTGCGGTGTGGCCAAGCCAATAAGGATTAGGCGAGGCCCGCCAGCCTGTCAACGCCGCTGGACGCGGCTTGACTGGACGGAAAATCAAACTATGGGTAGTCCCATATGGATATTGGGTTGCCGATTGGGGTAAATTAAGGGCATGGACGATGGAGACACAAATTCGTCCGGCGCCGCTGGGCAAATCGGCCTCGTGGTTGCCGGTGATGGCGGCGCCCGGGCGAAACCGGTCGATGCGGCGCCAAAGCCTCAGGACGCGCCCCAATATTCCATCAACGCGCTCTCCCAGGCCTTGGCGCAGACCGTGGTCAGCACGTTCACCGACCGTTTGAAACTGGAAGCTCAGCGCCATGGCGGCTATCTGACGGTGAGCGATATTTCGCAGTTGGCGGAAGAGTTCGACCGCAAGCGCGGCCAACTGGAAAAGGTGTTTCAGCAATCCTTCGAACAGGTCGCCCGCGCCCGTGAGCGCGCCGTCTTCGACCATGCCCGCGCCTATCCGTTCGACCGGCTGATCGTCAACACCTTCGAAGAGTTGTTTGATGCTGCGCGCGCCGAGGCCGATGGCGCCGATGCGGTGACCCGGCGCGTGCTGCCCGGCTTTTTCCTGTCGATGGATATGATGGTCGGCAAGGACATGGTCGAGGAATTTCAGGAACGCTGCCGCAAGATCGTCGCCCGCCTGACCCGGGGCCAAGAGCAATCCTTCAACTGGCAGATGTTGTATGACGACCGCGAGGCCAAGGATTGCTGCCTGGATGCGCTGGTCGCCTTCGCGCCCTATTTCGAAGATTGGGAAAAACGCTGCGATTGGTACCTGCCGCTGATCAACGGCAACCTGGATGCGTCCGACGATTGGGAGCTGAGCGCGGGCGGCTTTGCCAATCTGGCCGGCGTCATGTTTTCGCATCTGAAATCCGGGCTCGCCAGTACCGAAACCCGCGCCGAGCTGGAAAAACGCCACGGCCGTAACCCTTGCGTTGCGCTTGATCTGATCCTGGTCAAGCTCACCGACGCCGGCCTGAATTTGTCTTAAATTGATGCCCACCTTAAGGAGACTCTCGTGAAATTTCTGCATACCATGATCCGTATCAACGATGAGGCGGAAAGCCTCGACTTTTGGTGCAACAAGCTGGGCCTTAAAGAAATGCGCCGGCGCGAGGTCGAGGCGGCGCGCTTCACCTTGATCTTCCTGGGCGCCGAGGAGAACCCCGATTCCCAGCTTGAACTGACCTACAACTGGGACCCGGAGGAATATTCCGAGGGCCGCAATTTCGGCCATGTGGCTTACGAGGTGGACGACATCCATGCCACCTGTCAGGCGCTGATGGATGCTGGCGTCACCATCAACCGGCCGCCCCGCGAGGGCAAGATGGCCTTCATCCGCTCGCCAGAAAACATTTCGGTCGAGCTGTTGCAGAAAGGCGACGCGCTGGAACCGGCCGAGCCCTGGATTTCGATGGAGAATACAGGGGCGTGGTAGCCAGCTACTCCGCTGCCCGGGGCGGCGTCTTGCGCGCCCAATAGTCGGGATCGGCTTTCGATTTTGCCGCCGCTTCCGGCGTCTCGAAGCCGGGCGCCATGGAGGCGTCTCCGCCAGCCAGAATTTTGTGGTGATCCACATTCATGGTTCTCAGCCAGCGCTGCTGGCCCATGGTGATGGCGACGAAATAGCCGAGCTCGGTCAGCTCGTCTTCCGAATAATATTTGTGCAGCTCGGCCCACAAATGATCGCCCGCTTCCAGATCCCAGACGATGGCTTCGGTCCAGCGTAACGCCGCCTTCTGGCGGTCGTCGTAGCGTTTCGATTTTTCGAAATTCAGCAAATCCATATAATCGTCTTCGATCAACCCGTCGCTCTTGCCCTTGATGGAACGCTGGTTGCCGCAGAACTCGCACTTGACCGAATGGGACACATAGATGCGGCACAGCTCTTTGATGGCATGTTCGCAAATGCCTTCGTGGAACACCGTGCGCCAGGTATTGGCGAACGACCAGAACACGGCGGGCACGTGGGCGCGCACTGCCTGGCTTTCCGGGCGGGGCGTGCCGAACTGGGCGCAACGCGCGAACTCGGCCTTCATATCATCGTCAACGCCTTCAGGGTCGATGTAGGAAATTCTGGGTCCGTCGGTTTTGGTTCCGTCAGGCATGGGAGCCTCCTTGAATTTCGTATTGCGTCAATTATGGCCGTGGCTAGGCCGGAGCGTCAACTGCGTCCCGATAGGCCTCCATGGCGGCGTGGATATCCCCCGGCAATGGGATCGGCTTGCCGTCTTCGAACGACACCATGACCTGCACCGAACGCGCCGTGAAGCGCGGCTCGCCGCCCGCCTCGCCGACAAATTTCAATTCGAAGGACGAGCGCCCGATCTTGACCAGATAGACCGCGATATCGAGTACATCACCGAGAAACGACGGCGCCGTAAAATCGCATTCCAGATGCGCTGTCGGCTGGCCCATGCCGCGCTCGCGGATCATATCGGCGAACGGAATGCCGAGCCCGATGGTAAACCAATCTTCGGCGGCGGCCTGTACAAACTCGAAGAAGCGCGGAAAATAAACCGTCGCCGACGGGTCCGTATGCGAAAACCGGACGGTTGTCCGATAGATGAACGGGGCCGCCGTCAAATCACGCCCGCAATCGGGCTCTTGGCGCTATTGCCGTGGCCGTTTGACCGCTCTTCTTTCAAGCGGTCGGCGACGACGAAGGCCAGCTCCAACGCCTGGCGCGCATTCAGCCGGGGGTCGCAATGGGTGTGATAGCGGCTGGAAAGATCGGCCTCGGTAATCGCTTGGGCGCCGCCGACGCATTCGGTGACGTCTTGACCGGTCAGCTCGAAATGCACACCGCCCGGATGCACGCCCTCGGCGCGCACAACTTGAAAAAACTCATCAACCTCGGCCAGGATCAAATCGAAGGGCCGCGTCTTGTAGCCGTTGCCGCTTTTGACCGTATTGCCGTGCATGGGATCGCACGACCAGACAACGGTGCGCCCCTCGTCCTTGACCCGGCGCAGTAGACCGGCCAGGTGCGCCTCCACATTGCCGGCGCCCATGCGGCTGATCAAGGTCAGCCGGCCCGGCTCGTTGTCCGGGTTTAAAATATCGATCAGGCGGATCAGGTCGTCGGCCTCGGTGGTCGGGCCCACCTTGGAGGCGATGGGATTGGCGATGCCGCGCAAATATTCCAGATGGGCGTTGTCTAGCTGGCGGGTGCGGTCGCCGGCCCATAATAGATGCGCCGACGTGTCGTACCAATCGCCGGTGAGGCTATCGACGCGGGTCATGGCCTGCTCGTAGGGCAGCAGCAATGCCTCGTGGGAGGTGAAAAATTCGGTCTCGCGGATCTGCGGCGTGGTATCGGAATTGAGCCCGCAGGCGGCCATGAATTCCAAAGTCTCGTTCAGCCGGTCGGCCAGATCCCGGTAGCGCTCACCAAGCTCTGAATCGGCAACGAAGCCCATATTCCACTGATGCACCCGTTGCAGATCGGCAAAGCCACCCTGCGCAAAGGCGCGGATCAGATTGAGGGTCGACGCCGACTGGTTATAGGCGCGGATCATACGCTGAGGATCGGGCTGGCGCCGGGCTTCGTCGAAATCGATGGAATTGATGATGTCGCCCCGGTAGGACGGCAACTCGATCCCATCGATGGTTTCCGTCGCGCCTGAGCGCGGCTTTGCGAACTGACCGGCCAGGCGGCCCAATTTGACTACCGGCAAGGCGGCGCCAAAGGTCAGCACCACCGCCATCTGCAACAATACGCGGAAGGTGTCGCGGATATTGTCGGGATGAAATTCGCGGAAGCTTTCGGCGCAATCGCCGCCTTGCAGCAAGAACGCTTCCCCCGCCGCCACCTTGGCCAGATGCCTTTTCAGGCTGCGCGCCTCGCCGGCGAAGACCAGCGGCGGATAATTGGCAAGCTCCGCCTCGGCGGCTTCGAGGGCGGCTTGGTCCGGATAGTCCGGCACCTGCAATATCGGTTTTGCGCGCCAACTATCGGGCGCCCATTTCGTGCTCATGGTTACTGGTCCCAGGTATACGTATCAGAAGGGCGCAGTCTATACGCTTTGGCGGCGCTGATTTCCAGTGTAAATGCCGGTTTCACGTCTTGATCACTTCCAAGGTCTGCTTGGCGAACAAGTCTTCGGGTTTGAGCTTACGGTAGGCGACGCCCTGTTGGTGGGAGAAGTGAACGAAGGCTTCCAGGGTCGCCCGGTTGGGTTCGATCCCGTATGGCCAGATATCATCGCCGAACAAATTTTGCGCTTCGCGGGCCGCATCGACGCCCCAGGGGATCGGATAGATGGCGTGGCTGCCTTTAAGCGCGCGCTCGACGCCCCGGTTTTTGGCTTCGTCGAAGGCGCTATAAAGATTGGCCGCCACCCAGGGATGCGCCTCTAGCACGCTGTTCTTGATGACGATCACATGCATGATCGGGAATATGCCGGTGTCTTTATAATAATCCACTTCGACTTTCGTTGAGTTCTTGATCAGGCGGCTGACCCTTGGATCGCCGTCGCGCACCGGCTTCGGCGGCAAGGCCGACAGCACCGCATCGACCGAGCCGTCCAGCAACAGATCGCTGAGGGACTTGTCGGTCACCGCTTTGACCTTCACGCCCTTGGGCAATTTCGGCGGCTGCGGTTCCGGGCGGCCAGGCATATCGACGCCGGTCTGTAACCATTTGATGGAGCGCAAATCGACGCCGACGGTGTTTTGCAGCCAGCCGCGGGCATAGATGGTCGCCGTCTGCGTCCACTCCGGGATGCCGACGGTGGCGCCCTTTAAATCTTCCGGCTTTTTGACGCGGCTGCCCTTGGGCACGAAAAAGGCGCTCTGGCGGGCCATGCGGGACGGGAAGATAGGGATCGCCGTCATTTCGTTTTTGCGCCTCGATACCAGCGAGACGTAGCGGCCGAAGGACATTTCGGACACATCGAAGTCACCGAAATTGGTGGCCCGGTGGAAGATGTAATGGGGCTCATCAAAGATCATCGGCGTGATGTCGATGCCTTCGGCGCGCACCACGCCGCTCATCAGATCGCGCACATGATCGTAATCGCAGGTGGCCAGGGAGAGATTTAAATTGGGCATGATGTTTCCTATTGGGCGGCTTTGGCCGCGTCCGGTTCGGTGCGTTTGGTGCTCATGGTGACGAACTCTTCCGCCGCCGATGGATGGATCCCCATGGTGGCATCAAACTGCGCCTTGGTGGCGTTGCATTTAAGGGCGATGGCGACACCTTGGATCACTTCGGGGGCGTCCATGCCCATCATGTGGGCGCCGAGCACCCGGTCTGAGGCCGCATCGACCACCAATTTCATGTAGGTGCGTTCTTCCCGGTGGGACAGTGTGTGCACCAGTGGGCGGAACCGGGAATCGTAGATATCGACGGCAAAACCCTGCTCCCGGGCCTGGGCTTCGGTCAGCCCAACGGTGCCCACCGGCGGCGTCGAGAAGACCGCCGTCGCGATGTTGGCGTAGTCCACGGTGGTCGGGTTGTTGTTGAACAGGGCCTCAGATACGGCGCGCCCTTCCTGGATGGCGACCGGGGTCAGTTGCACCCGGTCGGTTACATCGCCGACGGCGTAAATGTTGGAGGCGCTGGTCCTGTTCCAATCATCGACGATGATGGCGCCGTCCTCTTTTAAGGCGACGCCGGCTTCTTCGAGGCCAAGTCCGTTGGTGTTGGGCGTGCGCCCGGTGGCGTACATGATGCAATCGGTCTCGATCATATCGCCGCCGCGAAGGCGCATGGAGTAAACGGCGCCCTGTTTCTCGATGGACTCGACCACCGTCTCGCTCATCAGCTTGATGCCCCGATTGGCAAGCTCTTCATCAAGGGACACCCGGATATCTTCGTCGAAGCCGCGCAGCACCGTATCGGCGCGCACGATTTCGGTAACTTCGGTGCCGAGGCCGGCAAAGACGCCGGCGAATTCAACGGCGATATAGCCGCCGCCAACAATGACCATGCGCTTTGGCCTTTCCGGCAATTCCAGCGCTTCGTTGGAAGAGATCACATGCTCGATGCCGGGAATATCGGGCGTCGACGGCCAGCCGCCGACGGCGACCAGAATATTCTCCGACGTGATGCGCTTGCCGTTCACCTCCACCGTATGCGGATCGACCAGGATGCCCTTGCCTTCGTGCAGGTCCACATTGTTGTCGCGGAGGATGCGCAAATAGATGCCGTTGAGCCGGTCCAGCTCGGTGTTTTTGTTGTCGATCAGGGTGCGCCAATCGTGGCTAACGCCGTCAATTTGCCAACCGTAATTGGCCGCGTCCTCGAAATGATCGGCGTAGTGGGCGCCATATATCAGTAGCTTCTTCGGGATGCAGCCGCGCAACACGCAAGTGCCGCCCACCCGGTCGGCCTCGATAACGGCGGAGCGGGCGCCATAGCCGCCGGCCAGGCGCGATGCGCGCACGCCGCCGGAACCGGCGCCGATGGTGATCATGTCATAGTCATATTTGGGCAATGCGGGCATTCGTGCCTCTCCTTAAAATGGCGGCGGAGTATAGGAAGACCGTGCCAAACCGACAAGACAGAGCAAGACGCGCGCGTGGGATGGCATCGCCGGCATGCGCGCGTCCCTTCGGGCGGGCACCAGGGCCTTCACACCCATGCACGTTTTGCAAAAGTCCGTGCGACATATTTCCGAAAAAACGACCATACCGGATCATTACTATTCCTTACGCTTCCTATCGCTACCTTACGGTTTTTTTGGCCCCAAATTCGCACTGGTTGCCCAACCCGGCCATGATCAAGGGCCAAAAACCGCCTTAGTCATGCACCGGGCGAATTGCTCTACTTTATTGAAATGAAAGCAGTAATTATACATTTAGTCTGAGATTTTGCGGTGTCAATGCTACCGGCCCTGTTAACTCAAAAATATTAGATAGTATTCTCTCGCGACCAAATGTGCGCGGCGAAACATAACAAAATTACAGCACATATTGACCTATTCGTTACAAATATTTATATTTTGAAACGAAAACATTTATATATGGGATCAGGTCAGGTGCCAATATTGCCTGCCCGGCGCATTTTTTCGGTAAAGTCGAATCAATAGTTATGCAAGATATGGTATCAAGGTATTTGGATGATTTGCGCGAAGATGGCGGCCTGAAGGGCGTCGATATCGCCAATATTGTCGATGTGTCCACTGCCACTGTGTCGCGTTGGTCCACCGGGCGAGCAAGCCCGCATCCCAGCACCCAACTCATGATCTCAGACCTTCATTATATGGTTGGACGGTTACGGGAATATTATAGTTCCAGAGAAATCCGCATGTGGCTTTATGCCCGGCATCCGCAATTGGACGGCGCCCGCGCTATCGATTTGATCAATGATGGTCGTTCCGAGGAAGTGCTCGCCATACTCGACCGCCTGGACGCAGGCGCCTATCTCTAATTAATGCCGCTAAGCCATAAACCTCGAATAAGTGAATTGATCGATGCCTTGGAGGCGTCAGAGAAATCTATTTTCGATGGCCCTGTCTGGCGCGTAGCCCGCGCTAGGCGTGACAGCTTGGTTGGATCGCGCCCCAAGGGCCGCTGGGACAATGGCAGTTTCGATGTGCTTTACACTTCGCTAGAAGCTGACGGCGCTATGGCGGAAATGTATTTTCACCTCTTGCGTGGTCAACCAGTATTCCCTTCGCGCATGGAATTTACGTTGACCGAAATCTCGCTGAGCCTCAAAGGCGCGCTCAAGCTGGCTGACATGAATGCACTGGCATCGCTTGGGGTCGATGCAACTAATTTCGGCCGCGCTCACTACGCTAGGCGGCTAAACGAATATACACGCACCCAGGAAATAGCCGAAACAGCACACTTTATAGGCTTCGATGGCATGATCGTACCAAACGCCCGTTGGGACTGCGGCAATGTGGTGGTTTTTACAGAACGCGTCGGTATGAAAGATTTGTCCGTCATCAATGAACGGACACCCGTGGATTGGGAGACATGGCAGCAGAGGATAAGCACGACTTAAAATACCGGCTTAAAATACCGGCTTAAATTTGCCCCGCCGTCAATTCCCTCTCGGCGCAAAGATAATTACCGCTGCGCCCACCAAACAGATCGCCGCGCCGATGGCGTCCCAGCGGTCGGGGGTGCGGCCCTCTACCAGTTTCAGCCAGACCAGCGAGGCAGCAATGTAGACGCCGCCGTAAGCGGCGAAGGCGCGCCCCGCGAACTCGGTGTCGATGCGGGTCAAAAGATACGCGAACAGGATCAAGCTCAGCGTGCCCGGAATAAGCCACCAGACCGGCTTGGCCAGGCGCAGCCAACCCCAGAAGGCGAAGGAACCGGCGATCTCGAAAAAGGCGGCGCCCACATAGATCAATCCGGTGGTCAGGTGCGCGCTCATGGATTGGCGTCTCCGTCCAATCCCGGCCCGGCTAGCACCACCGAGGTTTCGACCTGGCGCGCCGGGATGTTCCAGTAGGTTTGCAGCAACCGGTCCTTTTCGCCGGCCTCCACCTGGCGGAAGCCGTGGCGCACATAAAAATCCACCGCCCAGCTTGCCGCTGCCCAGGTGCCGACCAGCAGAGGCCGTTCGCTGAGCGCCATGATATTGCGCAAAATTTCACCGCCGAGGCCCCGGCGCTGGAACCGGGTCAGCACATAGGCGTGGCGGATCAATGATACGGGCCGCCCGTCCCAGCCGGGATTGGCGTCCATATTTTGCAGTCCCATGACGCCGGCCAATTGGTCCGATGCCACCGCGCCCCGGAATTCAACGCCGGCGGTAATCTCGGCGGCCAGTTCGCCTTCGGGCATATAGGGATCGTGCCAGCGGTCCGCTGGGATGACGCCCTTATAGGCGATGGCAGCGTCGTTGATGATGGCGTAGATGGCGCCGAAATCTGCCTCGCCGCAATCGCGGATCATGGGTGCTTCCTTTTTCCGGCAACTGGAAATTCAGCGCTAACCTGGGATTAGCCTAGGTCCGATGTGCGCCGCGAACAAGTCCGGCGCATGCAAATCTTGCGCGCCGTTGTGCTGCGCGCCATAATCCGTATACGTATAAACCGATAGACAAAACGATCAGGGGGACCCGATGAGTGACGCCGAACGTCCGAGTGGAAGCAACCGTATCGCCGAAGCCAACCGCCAGCATTTCAACGAAGGGCAGCATGTCTTTCGCGAAGGTGAGGTTGGCGATTCGGCCTTCATTGTAGTTGATGGCACCGTCGCCATCTACCGCCTGACCGAGGAGGGCGAACAGGTGCTGGCCACCCTAGCCAAGGGCGCCATGTTCGGCGAGATGGCGCTGATCGACGATGATGTGCGCATGGCGTCGGCAAAAGCGGTCGACGGCTCGGCCGAATTGCTGGTGGTATCGCGCGCCATGTTCCAAAAGAAAATGGACGGTCTTGATCCGTTCACCCGCGGCCTGATCAAGATTTTGGCCGACAACGTCCGCAACGCGCAGAAATAATTTTCGCCGCCCGTTAAAAAAAGGTGCCGGCCGCTTTGTAGCGGCCGGCGAGTATAACAGGGAGGATTCAATCGGAAGTCCGGAATTCCGGAGAAAGTCTCCGGGTCTCGGGAGATCTCGGGGGAGGAGGATCACTTCCGATAATCAAACAATAGCCGTAACCGATGGCCCGTTATGTGAACCGGTTCACACAAGACCAAAAAATTCAAAGAATTATGTTAAATATTGTAAATCGATAACCGTATTTCCGCTGAATCCAACGCGCTGGCGCCGCTAAGCGCTGGTCGCCACCCAAGTTGTTTTCGCGGAGTAAAGTGCCAATGTATATCTGTAAAGCAATTCAACCTCGGGACGCGGCAAAGCCGGTGGCCCCTTGGCTGAATGGCCGTTGAAGAGGAGATAAGCAGCCAAAATTGATGCTGATCAATGACGAGGGACGCGTGCCTAAGTAAATCTTCTCACCTAGAGGGTTTGGTATGGTTTTTGATTTTCAGGGGAACGGTTGTTTAAATGAAGTGGCTAAACCCGATTTGGGCCGCATCGGTCTGGCGCCATTTGCACGGCTTCGTTCTCCTTTATCCGGCCCTCGGGATAATCACCATCTTTCTTGGCGGTGTCGCCGCCTGGGGCGCGTTCAACTGGTCGTTGGAGCTCACCAACACCGAAAAATTTTGCGTCTCCTGCCACGAGATGAAGACCCATATTTTTTCCGAATACAAAAAAAGCTCCCATTACGCCAATCGCACCGGGGTGCGCGCCTCGTGTCCCGATTGCCATGTGCCGAGGGATTGGGGGCACAAAGTGGTGCGAAAAATCGCGGCGACCAACGAGCTGTTTCATTGGGCGGCAGGCTCGATCCGCTCGGACGAAGACTTCAAGGCCAAGCGCATGAAGCTGGCCCAGAAAGTCTGGGCGGGCATGAAAGCTTCGGACAGCCGCGAATGCCGCAACTGTCACCGCAACGATTTCATGGCCGGCGGCAAGCAGACCAAAAAGGCCAAAATTATGCACGACCTGGCGGGCCCCTGGAACATGACCTGTATCGAGTGCCATCAGGGCATCACCCATTCGCTGCCAGTGGAATTCGACAAGGAAGCGGTCATGGACCGGCTGCATGACCGCATGGAGAAAGACAAAGTCAATTGCCGTTCCTGCCATGAAAACCTCGCCCGCCCACCCGCCGGCGATGGCTGGGACAAGGATTAATTTCGCTAGTCAACCAAGGTAAGGAGAACAAAATGTTCGCCCGAGATATTTTTAGATTAATTTTTCTGAGCCTGATGGTGCCGCTGTTGGCATTTGTCTTGAGCGCGCCGGCGACGGCGCAATCGAAGCCCAAACCATCGGCGAAAGTTCTGCGCCAAGGCCAAAAAATCTTTAAGGAAAATTGCCAGGTTTGCCATCAGGCCGACGCCATCGGTAAGCCGGGTGTGGCACCGTCTTTGACCAACCCGGAATTTCTGGCGATCTCATCCGATAAGTTTTTGGAGCGCACCATCCGCGATGGCCGCGCCGATACCTCGATGATGCCGTTCGCCCATCTGGGCCGCTCCAAGGTGCGCGCTGTCGTCGCCTTTTTGCGCTCCCACGAGAAATTGCGTTACCGCGCCAAAGAGGTCGACGCGCAGCCGGACGCCCGCGGCGATGCCCGCTTCGGCAAGACCTGGTACATGAATATCTGTTCCACCTGCCACGGCAGCGACGGCAATGGCTATGAATCTGAAGGCGCCGGCACGGCCATCGGATTGCCCGGATTCCTGGACAAGGTTTCCGACGGATATATCCGCGAAACCGTCAAGGTCGGGCGCTCCAACACGCGCATGCTGCCGTTCAAGGGACCGACCGCACTGGCCGCTCTCACCGACCGGGAAATCGATGACATCATTGTTTACCTTCGCCAAGCTGCGAAGAAGTAAGAGGAGCAAAAACCTATGAAACGCATTAAAACCGTACTGTCGCGCCGGGATTTCATGAAAACCAGCGCCTTCGTAACCACCGCCGCTGCTGGCGCCAGCTTGATGGCGGAAGGCAATCCGGAATTGGTCTCCACCGCCCAGGCGCAAGGGCTGGAAGATGACCGCACCACGGCGCTCGCCCAATGCCCCTATTGCGGCGTCGGTTGCGGCACCATCATTCAAGTGGAAAATGGCAAGATCGTATCCATGCGCCCGGACAAGGACCATCCGACCAATTACGGGCTGCAATGCATCAAGGGCCTGACCGCCGCCGAGCCCATGTATGTGGACCGCATGGAAGGCGATAGTTACGTGCGCAAAGACGTCTGGGCGGAATGGAAAAAACCGAACCATGGCGATCTTGAATTTACCTCAAAAACCAAAGGCTCTTTTGATGAAGAGCATTTCACCCGAGTGTCTTACGAAGAAGCCTCGGAGATGGTCGATCACAAAATCGCCCATCTGGCCAAAACATATGGCGGCAATTCCATCGGCCTTTATGGCTCGGGCCAGCTCACCATGGAAGGCCAGTATATGGAAAATATGTTCATGAAAGGGGTGCTGGGCTCCAACACCATCGAAGCCAACGCCCGCATGTGCATGACCTCGGCGGTCACCGGCTATTTCGCGACGCTGGGCTCCGACACACCGCCGCTGGCCTATGAAGATATTGAACTGGCCGACATGATTATGCATTTCGGACATAATGCGCGCGAAGCGCACCCGATCATTTACTGGCGCGCCGCTGATCACAAACGCTCGAAGGATATTCCGACCGTGGTCGTCGATCCTCGGCGCACCGGCACAGTGACCGGCTACGAGGATATCAATCCCAAGAACTCGGTCCACGTTCCGATCCTGAACGGTGATATCAGTTTCTTGAACGCCATCGCCCATGTGCTCCTGAAAGACCATGACGACGTGATCGATTGGGATTTCGTGAAGGCGCACGCCACGGGCTGGAAGAAATATACCGAAGGGGTTTTGAAAAATTACAGCCCCGAGCAGGTGCAGGACCGCATGGGCGGGCCCAACCACGAGGTGTCACCCGAATTAATCCGTAGAGTTGCCGGCATGTTCGCCGACGCCACCCGCAAGCGCCTGGCCCGCGCAAAGGGAACGCAAAAGGGCGGTTTCGGAGGTGTCATGATCATGTGGGGCATCGGCTATAACCAGCATCTGCACGGCCAGCACAATGTTATCTCGATCATCAATCTGCTGACCCTTACCGGCAATCTGGCGAAGCCCGGCTGCGGGCCGTTCTCCATGACCGGCCAGCCGAACGCCATGGGCGAGCGGTTCACCGGCGGACTTACCGGTCGCTTGCCGTTCAATCAGCCATTGAAGAACGCCAGCCACCGGAAAAAAATGGCCAAGGCCTGGGGCGTGCCGGAGAAAAATCTGATCAATGCCATGAATTCCAAAAACCCCGGCTATGCCGTGGGCATGATGGAGCGGGCGCTGAAAGATCAGGTGAAAGCCTTCTTCTTTGTTTACGCTACCCATATCGACCTGCCGGACGTGAACAACCTTGTGCGCCCGGCGATCACCAAAACCTTCAACGTGGTCCAGGAAATTTACAGGCACGCCCCCAACAACCTCTATGCCGACGTCATCTTCCTGGCGGCGACTTGGGGCGAGGTGGAAGGTATCTATATTTCTTCGGAGCGGCGGCTGAACATCTGCCAGAAGGCGGCGGAACCGCCGAAAGGCTGCCGCCCGGACTTGGACATGGTCATCGACAAAGCCAAAGGTATCGGCAAATTGCTCGGCCTCGATATGGACAAGGCCTTGCCCTACCAGCGTAAAGAGGATGGCTTCTATGATGCCCAGGAGATTTTCCGGGATGTCATAAAGGCGTCGGCGGGTACCGATACCGACCTCACGGGCATATTGGAGGTGGAAAAGCTGGACGAGATGGAACCCTACGAGCAAATCGCCGAATTGCGCGGCATCCAGTGGCCGGCACCCACATACGAGATTGCTCAGGCCGGCGGCACCAAGCGCCGCTTCATGTCGCAGGAGGGTCAGTGGGAAAACAAACCCTACGGCTACTTCCGCACCAAGGACGGCAAGGTTCATATGAAGATGATCGAACAGGACTATACGAACCGCGAGAAAATTACCAAGGAGCTGATGAAGTTCGGCGATAGGAACGGTCCGGACCTGCATACCATCGATCATATGGACTTGATCAAAGCGGCCCGCGACAACGCGCTGACCCCGGACATGCCGGACGAGGATCAACGGGGCAAGGCTTGGGACAAGGTGCCCAAGGACAAATTTCCCTATTGGTTCGGTCTCGGCGTGGTTTACGAGCATTTCCATACCGCCAAATCCAACCGTTCGGCAACGACGCGAAGGCTGGTGCCGGAGATGTATGTGGAAATGCACTCGGACGACGCCAAGGATTTGGGCATCAAGGACGGCGAGAAGGTGCGCGTCGTCACCCGCCGAGGCTCGCTCGAAGCGCGCGCTCAGGTAGGCGTCAACTCGCTCGTCAAACCGGCCCGCAACTCGGTACCGAGAGGCTATATGTTCGGCCCCTGGAACCTGTCGGTCGCCGATAGTGCGGATCCCAAAAAGAACAAATGGCTGGCCAACGGTTTGACCAGCCGGGTCTGGGATCCGGTGTCCGGCCAGGTGGATTTCAAGAAAAGCGCCGCCCGCATCGAAAAAATATGATGCGGGCATAGATCAATTTTGGGCGGACCGGCCTCGGGAACCTGGTCCGCCCGAATGGAGCAAAGGCAATTACAGGTAGGTTGCTATGAAGCGGAGGAATTTCTTAAAAGCCATCGGCGCCGGGGCGGTTGCCGCCGTGGCGGCGCCGGCGGGCGCGATGGCGGCGCGCAATAGGCCAAGTTTGCGCTACATTCGCCCGCCGGGATCCCATGACGAAGAAACGTTTCTGTCGAAATGCATCAATTGCGGCCAGTGCGGCGAAGTATGTCCGAACCGCTGCATCAAGTTCTTTGGCCTGCAGAACGGTGCCTCGTCAATCGGTACGCCCTATATCAAGGCCCGGGAAAAGGCCTGCATCCTTTGCATGAAGTGCGGCGATGTCTGCCCCACCGGCGCCATTCCGAAGATCAAGCGCGAAGCCAAGGCGGTCATCGAAGGGGTCAAGATGGGCCACGCGGTGGTTGATAGGGAGCTGTGCCTCTCCTGGCAGGGTAAGACCTGCGGCGTCTGCTACCGGGCCTGCCCGCTGGCCGATGTCGCCATCCGCGTCGGCCGGTTGGAGCAGCCCCATGTTCTAAATGACTGCGTCGGTTGCGGGCTGTGCGAGCGCACCTGCATCCAGATGCCGCAAGCCATCCGCATTGTTCCCAACCATGGGACCGGGAACGGATAGGGCGGCCATGCACCCAAGCAAACCATTCTTTCTCTGGCGGCATTTGAACAAGCTGCGCTGGGCAAGCCTTATTGTTGTGGCCTTGATGCTGATCCTGATCCCGTTCCTGCATCTTTATCAGACCTACAACGCGGCGCACGCCTACGATCTTCTGGCGCCGTCGGAAAAACGCATCTTCGATGTGATGGAGTTTCTGACCGACCCGTTCACGTCCGATCCGGCAGAGGATCTGGACGCCCTCAAGGGCACCACCTGGTCGGGCACCTTCTGGGGTTTGCGCCTGTCCGATCCGCTGGCACCCCTGGCCCAGATGGCGGCGTCTTTGTCGGTGTACTGGCCGTTCGCGCTGACCGCCCTCATTCCGATTGTGCTGACCGCCATTTTCGGGCGCTTCTTCTGCGGCTGGATTTGTCCGGCCAATCTCATTTACGAGCTGAACGGCAACCTGGCCGCCTGGCTGCGCTGGGCCGGCTTTAGGACCGGCGACTACCAGTTTGATAAGCGCATCAAATACGGCGTGCTGGCGCTGGGGCTGGTGCTGTCGGCGGCCACTGGATCGGTGATCATCGCCGCCATCTATCCGCCCGCCATCGTCGGGCGCGAGGCCTATTTCGGTATCGCCGTCGGCGGCTTTGGCGCCGGCATGGTATTTTTTCTTGGCACGTTGTTGTTCGATCTTCTGGTCTCGCGGCGGGGTTTTTGCCGCTACCTGTGTCCCGGCGGCGCGCTTTATTCGCTGCTCGGTCGCTACCGGGCACTGCGCATCCAGCGCATTGTGGAGAGCTGCAACGACTGCGCCAAATGCAATGTGGTGTGCGAGTTCGGCCTTGATCCATTGCGCGACGGCTTCGGTCAGGAATGCACCAACTGCGCCGCCTGTATCGCCGTCTGCCCCACCGATGCGCTCACCTTCACCGTGGGCTTCCGCGATCACCCTGCGCAAGGGCCGGGTCATCTGGGCCGCCAGTACAAGCGCGAAAGCGGAGCGGATTTCGAAGAGGCTGCGGAATGACGCGGCGCGGCCTCCTTAAAAAACTATCTGCCGGCGCAGCTTTGCTCGGCATTGCAGCCCTGCCGTTTGGGTTTGCGCGGCTGCTGGCGCCGGCCGGGGACAGGCCGATCCCACGGCGCATCGATATCGCCAACAAGATTAAAGCACGGCGCAATTATCTGCGCCCGCCGGGCGCGCTCAAAAGTGAAGCCGCCTTCACCGCCGCCTGCATCGGCTGCGGTCTTTGCGGCGAGGTGTGCCCGCCCCGCTGCATCAAGTTTCATAAATCCGGCGGCGGCACCCAAATCAACACACCCTATATCGACGCGTCGGAAAAAGGCTGCATTCTGTGCAACAAATGCATGAACGTCTGCCCCACCGAAGCGCTGACGGTGGTCAAGCGCACCGAAATCAATATGGGTGTTGCCCGCATCGACCGCGCCGCCTGTTACCCCTGGGTCGACAAGGGCATCTGCGGTGCCTGCGTCAGCATTTGCCCGCAAGGCAAATCGGCCATCGCCTACAAACACTGGAACCAGTACCGCCCGATCGTCAAAGACGGCTGTGTCGGCTGTGGCCTCTGTGTCGAAGTATGCCCGCATCCGAGCCAGCCTATTTGGATTGTGGCGCGCCCGGAAAAAAGTAAAATTCAGCAAGGAGCCTGATCATGACCCTGAAATGGATCACCAGAGCCGCCGGCATTATTTTGGTAATGATGACCGCCACCCTGTTTGCGGACGCTGTGCTGGCGCATCATGTGCTTGGCCGACCGGCCTATGCGCTGAACGAAGATTCGAACACGCCGCCGGCCCTGCAGGGGGAATCGGAAATCGGAGAATTTTCCGTGACCTATATGATTTACCCGGCCTTTCCGAAACCGAACGAGCCGGGGCGCATCAATCTTCACATCAAGCACCGGGATACGGGCAAGTCCTACCAGGGCAAAGTTGCTTTCCACACTAAGGACGATGGCTGGTTGTCGATGATCGGGCTTGGCGGCGCGCCGGCAAGATTGGGCGCCCAGCCGAACGACGACAATGTCTACCGGCAACGCTATGTCTATCATGAAAACGGCGATTATATGGTCAGCGCCAGCTTCGATGCGGGCGGCGAAACCTATGTGCTCGATCTGCCTTTGCGGGTCGGGCCGGCGCCGGCGTTCGGGCCCATCGGATTGGTTGTCGGGCTTTTGATATTCATACTGTTCGCAGTCAATGTGATCCAAAGACGCCGCGCCGTAAGCGGCAAAATCCGCCAGGCCAACGAATTGGGGCGCTGACCGGTACCCGGGCTAAGTGAATTGCCAATTTAAATGGTCGCGAAAATTGGGTAGGGTAAGCTTACTTGTGCTGCACCGGCTCAAGGATGGCTTATAAAAATTGGCGGCCGAAGTATGAATGTTCGCGCTTGGTTGGAGGGGTTTGGCTTAGAGGAGCATGCCGCCGCATTCGACGAGAATGGGGTGGATGGGGACCTGCTTGCGGAGCTGACGAACGACGACCTCAAGGACCTGGGAATTCAAAAGCTCGGCGACCGCAAGCGTCTGCTGAAGGCGATTGAGAAGCTTGCGGGTGATGGCCCGCCCCTCGAACCTCAAATCATTACGGCGCCGCCTCCCGAAGGTGAACGTCGTCAACTGACCATATTTTTTGCCGATCTTTCCGGTTACACCGAGCTTACGGATGCGCTCGACGCCGAAGAGCTTCACGAACTGATGGGGTTTGTCTTCGATTCCATAGACCGGATTATCGAGGACCATGGCGGTACCGTGCACCGCCATGTGGGCGACGAAGTCATGGCGTTGTTCGGCACTCCCGTCGCCCATACCGACGATCCCATGCGGGCGGTGCGCGCCGCGTTCGAGACCCATAGAGCAATGACGGCGCTCGGCATTAAGCAAGGCCGGAACCTTGCCGTTCATATCGGCATTGCCAGCGGCAGCGTCATCGTCGCCGGGCAGGGCACGGAAAATCCCGAGGATGTGACCGGTTATGCGGTCACCGGCGCCGCCGCCAATCTCGCCGCCCGCCTCAACAGTTTGGCGGACCCTGGCGAGACGATCATATCCGATACCGTCCATCAGGTCGTTGAAGCAGAGATCGATTGCAGCCCGCTAGGCGAGACAGCGGTCAAGGGATTTGAAAAACCCGTGGTTCCGTGGCGGACATTGGCCGTGCGTTCGGATGGGGCGGCACGGTCGCAATCCCCGCTGATTGGCCGGCGGGCCGAAACCGCCCAGTTTAATGGCGCACTCCAATCTTGCCGGGAAACAGGCATGGGCCAGGCGATGTTGGTGCGCGGCGAGGCGGGAATGGGGAAAACACGGCTGGTCCGTGAATTTGAGGCCAATGCTGAAAAATTGGGGTTTGCCTGTCATAAGAGTCTCAACTTTGATTTTGGTGTCGGCGAGGGCCAAGACGCCATTCGCACACTGGTATACAGCCTGCTTGGCGTTGCCGCCGACAGCGATATTCCGGCGCGCGAGGCCGGAGCGGCAGTGGCCCTTGACGGCGAACTGTACGCGCCCGACCAACAGGTATTCCTCAACGATCTGCTTAATCTGCCGCAGCCGGCCGAACTACAGGGCATTTATGACGCCATGAACAACGCGGCCCGCCACCAGGGCAAACATGCATTGCTCACTGGGCTGATACAATGTTTGAGCCGCCGCCAGCCGCTGCTATTGGTGATCGAAGACGTTCATTGGGCCGACGGTGAGGCCCTTTCTGATTTGGCTCAAATTACGATTGCGGTGCAGGAAAGCCCAGCATTGCTGGTGATGACGTCGCGTATCGAGGGAGACCCGCTGGATCAATCCTGGCGCAGCCGCGCCGGCGGTGCCCCATTATTGACCATCGGTATTGGCCCGCTTCGCCAGGCAGAGTCAGCGCAAATGGCTGCGGCCTTTGCCAGTGCAATCGATGAATATGCCCAGAACTGCATTGAGCGGGCCGGCGGCAACCCTTTGTTTCTAGAGCAGCTTCTCCGGAGCGCCGAGGAAAGTAGAGACGGCGACGTGCCGGCGACGATCCAAAGCCTGATCCTGACGCGTATTGACCGGCTTGCAGGACCGGACAAAGGGGCGCTGCAGGCGGCATCGGCCATTGGTCAGCGCTTCGCACTGAATACGCTGCAAGCACTGGTGGACGACCCCGAATATTCTTGCGCCAAGTTGATTGAACACAACTTGGTGCGTCCCGACGGTGATGACTATTTGTTTGCCCACGCGTTGATACAGGAGGGCGTGTACGCTTCGCTGCTTAAAGACAGGCGGGGCCGGCTGCATCTTGGCGCCGCCAAATGGTTCGCGGATCGCGATCCTATGTTGCACGCCGAGCACCTGGACCGGGCCGACGATGTGGGCGCGGCTGCCGCCTACCAGCATGCGGCGGCTGTGCAGGCCCAATCTTACCATTACGAGCAGGCCTTACGTTTGATCGAGCGGGGGTTGGAGCTGGCGGCGGAAGGAGCGGACAAGTTCCAATTAACCTGCATGAAAGGGCAAATGTTGCACGATTTGGGCTCCATCGAGCCGTCTGTCGAGGCCTATAACGAGGCCCTTGAATTAGCCGAAGATGATATTGGCCGATGCCGCGCCTGGCTTGGCCTGGCGGCCGGATTACGCATCGCGGACCGCTACGATGAGGCCCTGGAAATTCTTGGCAAGGCCGAAGTGGCCGCCAGCGGCAACGGCCTGGTTCGCGAAAGCGCCGAAATTCACCATATTCGCGGCAACCTGTATTTTCCCATGGGCCGTTTCGAGGACTGCGCCGCCGAGCACGAGAAATCATTGGAGTATGCCAAGCAAGCCGGCTCGGCCGAGGCGGAAACGAACGCTCTTGGTGGTATCGCCGATGCAAGCTATGTCGCTGGACGGATGGCCACCGCGCATCAATATTTCGGCCGCTGCGTTGCGGTGGCACGTCAAAACGGATTTGTTGGCATAGAAGTGGTCAACGGGTCCATGGTCGGCTTTACCCGGATATATCTGAACGAGCTCAGCGAAGCCCTTGAAAATGGACTAACGACAATCGTCACTGCTAGAAAAGTTGGGCACCAGCGGGCCGAAATGCTTGGCGAAGTTTTGGCTTCGCAGGTATTATTTGTGATGGCCGATCACGCTGGGACCCGCCAGCACAATAGCCGGGTGATGGAGCTCGCCGGGCAGCTTGGAGCACGCCGTTTTGAGGCTCAAGGCCTCATATACGAGGGAAAGCTGGCTCTGGTTGAGGGTCGGCGGGATGTCGCCATCAAGCATTTGGAGGCCGCTCGTGCGATAAGCGAAGATGTCGGCCATGGCTTTGCGGGTCCGGGGATCATGGGCGCGCTCGCCCTCAGCCTCGACGAGCCGGACGCAAAATATGACGCATTGGACGAAGGTGTGCGCATGCTGGAGGCCGGTTCCGTCAGCCACAATCATTTCCTGTTCTATCCCGATGCAATTGACATTTCTCTCGATGCAGGAGATTGGGACCGTGCCGAGGGCTATTGCGCCGCGCTTGAAGAATTCTCCCTTGCAGAGCCCCTGCCATGGAGCGAATTCTACATCGCCCGTGGCCGAACATTGGCGGCTTTGGGGCGGAACCGCCGGGATCAGGAACTAACGCAGGAGATGGAGCGCCTCTGCAATCTGGCTGCGCAAGCCAATATTGCGACGGCATTACCCGCTCTGCAAGCGGCTCTGATATCCTTATGAGCGAGGAGCACACGAAATGAGCCTGAGCCGGCGGGAATTCTTTCGCTTCGGTCTGCAAAATGCCGCCAAGATGGCGGGCGATGCGGTGGTGGGCAAGCTGGGGCTGGAAGGGGACATCATCCGCCCGCCCTTTGCGCTGGCCGAAGCGGCGTTCCTGGATGCCTGCACAAAATGCGACGCCTGTATCGAGGCTTGCGCCTACGATATCATCTTCAAATTGCCAGATGACATGGGCGGCAAGCGCGCTGGCACGCCGGTTCTGGATTTGGCCGTTGCGGGCTGCCATCTCTGTGCCGATTGGCCTTGCGTCACTGTGTGTGAACCGGCGGCGCTGAAATTACCGGAAGCCGATGCGGATGAGGCGCCGCCCGCACCGAAGCTGGCCGATGCGGTGATCATCACGGAAAGCTGTCTGCCTTACGCGGGGCCCGAATGCGGTGCTTGCCGGGATGCCTGCCGGGTGCCCGGCGCGTTGAATTGGGAGCAGGGGATCAAGCCGGTGATCGACAATGACGTCTGCACGGGTTGCGCCCTTTGCCGCGACGCTTGCATCACCGATCCGAAATCCATCGATATCAGGGCGGTCGCTATTCCATTTTCCGAATGAACTTCCAGCCGGCATACATGACAGCGCAACCAACCAGCAGGCCAAGGCCTACCAATACCCACAACATGATGCTCTCCCCTTTGCGCTTCGATGCATCATTGAAACACAAATTGGCCGTAACGGGCGAATTTTCATTTCGCTTTTGTATAGGCGATGGCTTCGATCTCGATCAGCATGTCGTCGTTCACCAGTTTCGAGACCTCGACCATGGTGGAGGCCGGGCGGGTCTTGGTGAAATATTCGCGCCGGATTTCGTGAATGGCGTCGAAGTCATCCATATTGGTGATGTAGACCGTGACCTTGGCAACGTCCTCCAAGGTGGCGTCCGCCTCGGCCAGGATTTTCTTCAAGTTCTCTAAGATGTGGCGGGTCTGCGCCTTGATGTCATTGGGTGCAAAGGTCGAGCCATCGGCCGCGCGGCTGGTTAGGCCGGACACCTGGATCACGTCGCTGCCCGCCGGCACGCGGGTTGCCTGAACAAAGACGCCAACCGGGTCGCTCAATTCATCGCAGTGCAAAATTTCATGGGCCATGGGAAACTCCTGATGAATGCGTTAGCCGACGAACTGCAATATCCAAAGCGAGAGCGCCGGCACATAAGTAATCACCAACAATGCCCCGATGGCCAGCAGGATGAACGGCAGTAGGCCCGGATAAAGGCTCGACAGGGGCACCCGGAAAACCGCTTGGGCGACGAAGATGTTAAAGCCGAAGGGCGGCGTGAAGGTGCCGATGGTGAGGTTCAAGATCGCGATCAGACCGAAATGGACCGGGTTGACGCCGACCGCCAGGGCCACGTCGGCCAACAGCGGCGTCAGCACCAGGATCGCCGAGACGGTGTCCAGAACCGTGCCGACGGCCAAGAGGAATATATTTATGATCAGCAAGATCGCCCAGGCCGGCATTTGCAGATCGGAAATGAAATTCACCGCTTCAGCGGACGCGCCCGTGACGGTCAGGAGCCAGGAATACACCCCCGATGCGGCGATGATGATGAACACCTGGGCCGTCAGGTATACCGAATGGGCCGCGATATCGAACAGCTCCCGAATGTTCACTTCCCGGTAGACAACCATGCCGACGAAAATGCCATAGACACAGGCGACGCCCGCCGCCTCGGTCGGCGAAAATATGCCGGAATAGATGCCGCCCAAAATGATCGCCGGCGCGCCGATGGCCCAAAGGCCGTCCCGGGACGCCGCTACAAAGCGCGCAAAGGACATCGGATCGCCTTTGCCGATTTGCGCGCGCCGGGCATGGATGTAGATGTAGGTGCCGAACACACCGGCCAGCAGAAAGCCGGGTATGATGCCGGCGGCGAACAGATCGATGATCGAGGTTTCGGTGGCAAAACCATAAAGGATCATGGCGATGGACGGCGGAATGATATTGGCGATGGCGCCGGCGGATGTCAGCATGCCGGACGCAAACCGCTCCGAATAGCCGGCGTTGCGGAGCGGCTTGTAGGTGATGGTGCCGACGGCGGCGACGGTGGCGGCGGTAGAGCCGGATATAGCACCGAACACGGTGGCCGTGCCGAGGGCAGTCAGCGGCAAGTTGCCGCGCACCCCGCCCAGCATGGAGGACACCCAGGCCAGCAGCCGAGCGGAAACGCCGCCTCGCAACATAATTTCGCCGGCAAAGATAAAGAACGGCACCGCCAACAGGGCAAAGACGCCGATGGAGCCGAACATCTGCTGATGGATGATCATCGGCGGCACGTCGAGGAAGAACAGCAAAATAACTGTGGAGGTTCCCAGCAAGACCAGGAAGATAGGCATGCCGGCGATCAGCAATACCAGCGGCAACCCAACCATGGCCAAGGTCAACATGCGTTCATGCCCCGCATGTCCCTAAAAGCGGCCGCGGATGTAGGACCGGGTGCGAACAATAACCGCCAGGACCATGAGCGAAAGACCGACCAGCAGCGCCGAATGGGGGACGGTCAGGGGCAGGGCGACGGTGGTCGAGACCATGCCGGTTTCGGCAAACGCCGATACGACGGCGTAGGACTGAACCGCGACGAACGTGCAGACCGACAAAAATACCAGCACCGTTGCCGCGTTGACGATTTCCCGCCACGGGCTTTTTAGCCGCGCGGAGAACAAATCCATGCGCAAGTGATCGCCGTTGAAGGTGATGGCGATAACGGCGATGGCGGTGGACCAGAGGACACCGAAGACCAATATCTCCTCGGCCCAAAAAAGTGCAAAACCGAAGAAATGACGGGTGATGACATTGACAAAATTGACAGCGATGCCGGCCAGCAGCGCGGTGCCGACGGTGAGACGCGGTAGCGTAACGAAGATATATTTGAGCGCCGGATGGGGCGGGGGTTCTGGTATGCGTTTCGCCACGTGATCCGGTCCAGATTCGGATTCGCGTTCCCGATTATCGGGCTCCGCTGCCTCTCCGTTGGCCATTCAAATGCCCCCCAATTGGCCGGGGCGGGCCTGAATCAAACCCGCCCCGCCTAGGAGATCAGTACTTTTTGCCGGTGGCGTGAACGCGCTTATAAAAAGCGTTGAGTGACGGATTGCTTTTGGTGACATCTTCGCCGACGCTGGCTAGCTTGCTCTGCAGAATTTTCTGGTCAGCGGCCGGCAGTTCTACCAATTCGCCGCCGCTCGACTTCCATTTATTTATCATGAAGTTTTCCGATTTGTCGGAAAAGGCGGTGGTGCGGGCCTGCAGCTTGTTGCCTTCCTCGATCACGATCTTCTGCAGATCGGCGGGCAGCTTGGCGAGCCATTTGCTGCTCACCAGACCGGCCGACAGGATCAACGAATCGTTGGTCACGGTCAGGGTCTTGGCGACTTTTGCAAAGCCGAACACTACATAGACGACAGTGCCGCTCATCGTGCCGTCGATGACGCCGCGCTGCAGCCCGGGAACCACTTCGGAGAGCGGCATCGGAACCGCGGTGCCGCCCAGGCGGCGCATGCGTTCCCGCTCGGCGGGCGTTGCGTTGACGCGCATCTTTTTGCCTTTGAAGTCTTCCAGGCGGCGGATCGGGTTTTTGGCAAAGTAATGCGCCGTGGAATGGGGGAAAACCGATACCGGCACCACATTCTTGTCGAGGCCGATGGTGCGAATTTCCTTGTTCAACTCCGGGTCCTGGAGGGCTTTTGCCGCGGCGGCTTTGTTTTTGAACAGGGTCGGGATCGAGAACACGCCAAACTTGGGATCGATGCCGACGAAGAAGTCCATGGGCGCGACCACCGATTCGATGGTGCCAAGCTGTACGCCTTCGACCATGCGGGTGATATTGCCGAGCTGGCTACGGGTGAAGACCTTCACTTCGATGCGGCCCTTGGAGCGCGCCTCGATGGCCTCTTTCATCCAATCGGACCATTGATGCTGGACGTCCTTAAACGTGCCGAGGCCGATTTTCATGGTGAATTCGGCTGCCGATGCGGGGTGCCATGCCATCGCTCCCGCGATAAGGGCGCTGGCGGCGGTTAAGGTAATATGTTTGGTGAAATTCATGACGTTCCTCCGGGTTTTCTGTTTGGCGTTATATGTTTGCTTAGATAGGTTGGTGCCAATTTTAATTATTTGGGATGATTGATTTTAGGCTTGGTGTCCATTGTAAATCAGCACACCGGCGTTGAGTCTAGTAATTTATTATTGATAGACTTGGCCGGACTTTACGTTTGACTGGCGCCGAAGGGATGGAACCGTAATGGCATTAATTGGAATAGAAAAACTTGTTTTCGGCGTCGAAGATTTGGACCTCTGCAAGAAATTCTGGCGCGACTACGGCATGGCGGTGATCGAAGAGACGCCCGATCATGGCCTCTACGCCACCACCTCCAACGCCAAAGTGGAGGTGCGCAAATTCGGCGATCCCGCCCTACCGGCGGCGGTGGTCGAAGGCTCCACGGCGCGCGAAACAATCTGGGCGGCGACCGACCAGGCATCCGTTGATGCCCTCGCCGAGGACCTGGCCAAAGACCGGGAGTTGCGCGTCGATGACGACGGCACCATTCATACCACGGACCCGGAAGGCTACGGCATCGGCTTTCGGGTTACGGAGCGGGTGGAGCTTGCCGATCCCGGCACCAAATACAACGCGCCGGGCCGCGAAGACCGCATCAATGAACTGGCCACATTCTATGACGGCGCCACGCCCCGGCATCTGGCGCATGTTGTGTTTCTGGTAGCCGACAATGAAGGCACGGCGAAATTTTATCAGGACCGCCTCGGCTTCAGGCTGACCGATGCCTATACGGATCGGGGCAAGTTCCTGCGCTGCGACGGCGCCATCGATCATCACAATATATTCCTGATGCATGTTCCGGGGCAGATGGGCTTCCACCATTGCGCGTTCGAATTGCGCGATATCCACGAGGTGTTCGGCGGCGGGCTGCGCATGAACGAATTGGGCTGGAAGACCCATCTGGGTCCGGGCCGGCACAATGTGACCTCGGCCTATTACTGGTATTTCCGCAATCCGTCGGGGGGCGCGGCGGAGTATGGCTTCGATACGGACCGCCTCGACGATGCCTGGGAAGCGCGCATGATCGAGCCGACCGACGGCGCCTTTGCCGAATGGTCCCTGGAAGACGGCTTCGGCCGTTTTGCGGGCCTGCAACGGGGCGTAAAACCGGCGGACGCTGCCTAGAAAAAATTCCGATCCGCCGCCGCTTGGGTGGATTGAGCGCCTGGAAATAGAAAACGGGGAGGCGTTTTTCAGGCCTCCCCGTTTCGTTCATATCCGATTGGTATGTTACGGGATCGGTTTGTACGCCGTCTCTTTATCGGTGGCGGAAACAAATCCATATTTGCCGTAAATGCCCTGGGCCGCCTTGGTTCGCAAGTAGCCCACATAATGCATGCCGTTGGATTGGTTGCGCCCGGCCTTCAAGACGCCGATCGCATAGCCAACCACGCCGCCCTTGTTGAGGGGCGCCGGAATGGCGACGCCGTCGATGGCGCGGCCGTGCTTTTTGGCTTCGATGATTTCCGTGGTCCAGACAATGCCCACATCGGCGGTGCCTTTTTCGATGCGGTCCGGGGTTTCCCGGTGATGGCGCTTGGTGAACCAGGTTTCGCCCTTTTTCGCCCAGCAGCCGCGGCAATTGGCGCCGTCGGTAACCTGTTTATGAATACCCAGGTCCTTAAGCATGGCCGAGCCGTAAAACTTGAATATGCCCTCGGTCAGCGGATTGGGCAGGGATTTGACCAGATCGGTGCGGGCCAAGTCCTTGGCGCCCTTGATGCCCTTGGGGTTGCCCTTGGCGATCATCAGCTCGAGCTTGTTGTGGGTATAAATCTTGTAGCGGTCCATCATGCCCTTGGCTTTGAGTTTTTTTAAGTGCCCGAGATTGACGCTGGCAAACACGTCCGGGTTCATCGCCGTTTTCTGGTCATTGATCATGCCCTGTTTCAGGATTTGACCCTTGAAAATCTGCCCGGGCGGTATGGTCTCCACATAGACGCTTTTGATGGATTTATGTTTTGCCAGAAAGTCCTGGACCAGCTCTTCCATAACCATGAATTGATTGCCGGCCAGATAGAGTACTAGATCGGCGGTATAGGAATCTCCGATCTGGCCATAGGCAATTTTGCCGCCTTGATAAAACGTCCGGTAATCCTTGTTGTGACCCGCATCTTCCGCCGCAAAGGCTTGCCCACCAAATAGAATTACGAGGCCAAATACGATGGCTGATACTGTCGATTTCATTGTGAACATTGGAATCCTACCCCTATTTAACAATTTAATTAAGTAGAAATTACGTTGCGCGGGAAACAAACGCAAGTCCCTTTAGTTCTCCCTGGAATTAGGGTCTTGGGGGCAGGAAGGGGCAATGGTGCCGTGGAAAAATACGCATCTCGCCCAGGCAAGCAGCGTATAATACCGAAATCTATGTTAAAATAAATGGTGGGCGATACTGGACTTGAACCAGTGACCCCCGCGATGTGAA
>JABHAA010000067.1 GCA_018674495.1 Rhodospirillaceae bacterium
ATATCGACGCATTCCGCCACATCCGCGATGCCGGCATTACCGGGCGCGCAATAGAGCGCATCGCAATCGGGCGATTTGACCAGTGCCCAGCAGAACGCGTGCTCCCTGCCGCCGCCGCCGACAACCAGAATTTTCATATATGGCACCCCCCGAAGAAAAGTCTAAGATCGTCAATTGCCCCAACACTGCAATCACAGGTGTACGGGCGACGATTTGTACCATAAATTATGACCCAGAATGAGCGAATTACCAGACCCAGAAACCGGCGGCGACAATGCAGCCATTTATTCGGTCTCCGAGATTTCCCAATCTCTGAAGCGAACCGTCGAAGAACGCTTCGCCCACGTTCGTGTGCGCGGCGAAATTTCGGGCCTCTCCCGGCCCGCTTCCGGCCATATGTATCTATCCTTGAAGGACGAAAAGGCGGTGCTCGACGGCGTCTGCTGGCGGGGCACAGTGGGCCGGCTGGGCTTGGAGCCCGAGGACGGGTTGGAGGTGATCGTCACCGGGCGGCTTTCCACCTACCCCGGCCGTTCGCGCTATCAGATTATTATCGAAAGCATGGAGGTGGCCGGCGAGGGCGCGCTCCTGAAATTGCTGGAAGACCGGCGCAAAAAACTGCTCGGGGAAGGTCTGTTCGAACAGGAGCGCAAGCAAGAGCTGCCGTTCCTGCCCGAAGTCATCGGCGTCGTTACCTCGCCCACCGGTGCCGTTATCCGCGATATCCTGCACCGGCTTCGCGACCGCTTCCCGCGCCACGTTCTGGTTTGGCCGGTGATTGTCCAGGGCGAAGGCGCCGCCGGGCAAATCGCCGCCGCCATCGAAGGCTTCAATGCACTAGCGCCCGGCGGCGATGTGCCGCGCCCGGATTTGTTGATCGTCGCAAGGGGCGGCGGCAGCCTGGAAGATTTGTGGGCTTTCAATGAAGAGGTGGTGGTGCGCGCCGCCGCCGCGTCCGATATCCCGCTGATCTCGGCGGTCGGCCACGAGACCGATACGACGCTCATCGATCATGCGTCCGATAGACGCGCACCGACGCCGACGGCGGCCGCCGAAATGGCGGTGCCGGTGCGCGCCGAACTGATGGCCCAGTTGAACGATGACGGCACCCGCCTGCTGCGAGCTTCGGCGCGCATTATCGACGGCGCCGCCAAGGATGTGGGCAATCTGGCCCGGCGCCTGCCGCGCCCGGCGCAACTGGTGGAAGAGGCTGAGCAACGGCTGGATGAGCGCGCACAACGACTGGCCCGCGCCAAAGATGTCTTGTTGCAGAATCGGACCGCGGAGTTAAGTCGCCTCGGCGCCGGCCTGATCAGCCCGGCCCGCCAGATCGCTGCCAAGCAAGATCAATTCGGCGCTCAAGTTCAGGCCTTCGGCCGCGCCTTTACCCGTATTCTCGAAATCAAGGACGCGGACTTGCAGCGCCTGGCACGTGTGTTGGACAGCGTCTCCTACCAGCGGGTGCTGGACCGGGGGTTTGCGCTGGTGACCGGCAAAGATGATGCGCCGGTTCTGTCGGCGTCCGGCGCGGCGCCCGGCGATGAATGGCAGGTGCATTTCCGCGACGGCGCTGTCGCCGCCACGGTAAGCGGCGACGGCCCGCCCAAGCCGAAGAAAAAGGAAAAACGCGCCAAAGACACGTCCAACGATCCCCAGGGGACCCTGCTTTGATGTTGGTCCGATTAGGGGCGCTCGCGATATTGCTAATCGGGGCCCCGGCGGCATGGGCGGGCGAAATTTCCCTCAAAGGCGAATATTCCCAAGGTGGGCTGGTGATCGGCAGCGCACCGCCTGGAGCAGCTGTAACCCTGGACGGTAAGTCTCAGCCGGCCACCTCGGACGGCACCTTTCTGCTCGGCTTTAGCCGGGATTCCGCAAGACGGAGGGTGCTGGAAGTGCGGCTGAACGGCGCCAGCATATTTAAGCGCGATCTTGAGATTAAAAAGCGCGCTTACGACGTCCAACGCATCGATGGCTTGCCGCGCCGCAAAGTGACGCCATCGCCGGCGGATTTAAAACGCATCAAGGCGGAAGCGGCGGCGCTCGGGGCAGCCCGCGCGCGTTTAAGCAATGCCTCGTTTTTCCGCTCCGGCTTCGCCTGGCCGGCCTTGGGGCGAATTTCGGGCATCTATGGCTCGCGCCGCATCTTGAACGGCAAGCCGCGCAGGCCCCATTTCGGCGTCGATGTGGCGGCGCCGGAAGGCACCCCGGTGCGCGCCGCCGCCGCCGGGCGCATTGCCTTTGCCCATGCTGGTATGTTCTTCAACGGCAAGACGGTGATCATCGATCACGGGCTCGGGCTAACCTCGGCCTATCTTCATATGAGCGCCATCACCGTGGAATCCGGCGCAACTGTGGATAAGGGCGCGATCATCGGTCGCATCGGCAAGACCGGGCGCGCCACCGGGGCGCACCTGCATTGGGGTATGCGCCTTCGTGCCACGCCCGTGGACCCGCAGTTGCTGGTTCCGCCAATGCTATAATATTATTCCGCCGGCCAGCGGTTATGGACCCAGAGCCATTGCTCGGGCCGTTCGCGGACCCAATCGCCGAGGCTGGCGTTGACCATGCCCATCAAGGTCAAAACATCCGCCTGGCGGTCGCCGCTGTCAGGCTTTTCTAGGGGTGGAAAAAAGCTGACCCGGAAATGGGCGCCGCCCAAGCGCTCGACCCGCGCCGGAACCAGCGGGCACTCATAGCGCAACGCCAGCTCGGCCACCGCCGGCGCGGTCATGGCATCGATGCCCAGGAACGGAACGGCGATGCCGTCGTTCATTTTTTGGTCGACCAGCATGGCCATGTGATCGCCCTGGCGCAGCACCCGCAAGATGTTCCTGGCACCTTCCGAGCCTTTTGGAAAATAATCACCGCCGAGCACGGCGCGGCCCTTTTGCACGATTTTATCGAAAAACGGATTGTTGGCGCGCCGGTAAACCAAATGCACCACCAAGCCGCGCTTGGTGCCGGCCAGTGGCGCCAATTCCCAATTGGCCAGATGGCCGCCGAACAGGATGCCGGCGGCGCCGTCATCGCGAAGGGCGTCCACATGCTCGATGCCAACAACCTCAACCCGGCTATTTTTCCGGTAGGGATCGAACTTGCCTAGATGGGGATGCTCGCCAGCGGTGCGGCCCAGATTATCCCACATATTGGTAAGGATGCGCGCCATCTCGGCGTCTTCCATATGGGGAAATACCCGTTTCAGGTTGCGCCGCGCGTTACGGCTAACCCTCAGCTTCGGTCCCACCAGACGGCCCAGCGTGCCGCCCAGCCAGGACGCGGCGTCCACCGGTAGAATGGCAAACAAACCATAGAGCAGCCAGGCCGCCGCCGCCTCGCCGCGCTGCGCTAAGGAACCGCCGAGGGCCAAATTACGCGCCGCCCGCCGCGGCTTTTATGCGCCCGTCCAGCCATCCGGTGAACGAGGGCCCATCGTCCCAGGCGATGTCCACATGAATGGTCTCGATGGTGCGGGCCTGATCGGGGCCTAGGCGTACATGGTCTTTTTCGGTGGTGACGGCAACGGCGTTCAATTCTTTGGCCCTTTCCAGGATATCGGAAATCTCCGGGCCGGTATAAGGGTGATGATCATTGAATACCAGACTATCGGCGATATCGGCGCCGATGGCGCTTAATGTATCGAAAAATTTTTGCGGCCTTGCGATGCCAGCGAAAGCCAGGACGCGCTTGCCGCTCAGGCGCTGGGTATCGGCGTCGGCGGTCTGCAGTCGGGCGGCGAACACCGGCAGACCCACCGGGCCCTCGGCGGCAATGGCGACATCGGCATCGCTTAAATCTTCGCCCAGAATGACGGCGGCGTGGGCGCGCGCCAGACCGAGGGCCGGCAATTCCCGCAAAGGTCCCGCCGGTAGCAGGTGGCCATTGCCGAACCCGGCGCCGCCATCGACGACGACGATGGAGATGTCCTTGATCAGCGCGGGGTTCTGATAGCCGTCGTCGAGAATGACCAGATCGGCGCCCCCAGCGGTGGCTTCAAGCGCCAGTGCATGACGGTCGCTGCCCGCCCAGGTCGGCGCGATACGGGCCAGCAGTAACGCCTCGTCGCCCACATCAACCGCGCCATGGATGGCAGGATCGACACGCAACCCGTCTTGGCTGCCGCCATAGCCGCGAGAGATAAAATGAGGGCTGTGCCCCGCCGCTTGGCAGTGCTGGGCGAGGGCCAGCGCCACCGGCGTCTTACCGGCGCCGCCGGCCACCAGATTGCCGACACAAATCACCGGCACAGGCGCCCGCCGCGCTGTGGCAAGGCGATAATTGAGGCGGCTGGCGGCGCCATAAAGTGCGGCGAGCGGGCTCAACAGCCCCGGCCAGGGACTGCCCGGCCCGCCATACCAGAACTCAGGCGGCCGCATCGGCCTCGCCCGCCGGTGCCTGTAAATAGGAGAGCACCCGCTCCGCCACCCGTTCGGTCACGTCGGCGCTGGATGTTGCATAACGGCGCCCTTTTTCGGCCATCACGGCGGCGCGCGCCGGATCATCCAGCAGCGCCGCCACGGCTGCGGCCAGCGCGGCACCGTCGGCAACTTCCATGGCGCAGCCAGCGGCGGTCATATCTTTGCTGATCTCGGAGAAGTTCATCATGTGCGGGCCGTGCAGGACGGCGCAATCGAGGTGCAAAGCTTCCAGCGGATTTTGCCCGCCGAGCGGCACCAGGGATTTGCCCATGAATGTCACCGGGGCGAGACGGAAAAACAATCCCAGCTCGCCCATGGTATCGGCCAGATAGATTTGCGTATCCGCCGCAACCGGCTGGCCGGCGGAGCGCATCGCCACGTCGAGGCCCATGGCGCGCAGCATGGCGGCAACCTCAACCCCACGCTGGGCATGACGGGGGACAATGACGCTCAGCAATCCCGGATGGGTGTGTTCCAGCGCCAGATGGGTCTCGCCGGCGATGCGTTCCTCGCCCGCATGGGTCGACGCGGCGAGCCAGGTGGGGCGGCCAGCAAATTCGGCTTCGAGGCGGCCCAGATCTTCGTTGTCGGCGGGCAGCGGCGGCACTGCGAATTTCAGATTGCCCAGGCAATCCACATTGGCCGCGCCCAATTGGCGGAGGCGTTTGGCGTCCTCCAACGATTGCCCGAGGCAGAGATCAAAGCGGCCGAGCAGGGTGGCGATAATGCCCCGCGCCCGTTGCCAGCCGGAAAAACTTTTTGGCGAGATGCGTCCATTGACCAGGATCATCAGCGTGCCCCGACCGGTGGTCTCCAATATCAGATTGGGCCAAAATTCGCTTTCCGCCCAGAGCACCAGATCGGGCCGCCAGTGATCCAGGAAACGGCGCACATAGACGGGCCGGTCGAGGGGCGCGTATTGGTGGATGGCGCGGGGCGGCAAACGCTCGGCCATAAGTTGGGCCGAAGAAACCGTGCCGGTGGTCAGCAACAAAGCAAGCCCCGCATCCGCCGCCAGGAGATATTCGATCAAAGGCAGCATGGAGAGGGATTCGCCGACGCTGGCCGCGTGCACCCAGATCAGCCGCCCGGCACCCGGCCGCGGCAAGCTGGCCTCTCCCTGGCGTTCGGCAAAGCGCATCGCATCTTCCTTGCCCGCCGCCAACCGGCGCCGCATGAAGGCCGCGATCAGCGGTGCGCCCAAGGGCCCCGACACCAGCCGGTAGAGGGACAGCATCACCGGCCCGGCTCCATATCTGATGGCGCCGGATCGATGGCTTCGTGCCCGCAATAGCGGTCGGCCTCCCCTGCCAGGCTGTTCATGCGCTCTTCCAAATCACCCCGCAAAGCATCCAGTTGGGCGGCGTCCGCATCGCCGGGAACTTCGATTGGCTCGCCCCACATGAATACACCGCTGGAAAAGGGCCACGCCAGAACAAACCGGTCCCAGCTACCAACGACGCGCCGCCGCCGGCAGGAAAAGGCCAACGGCACCAGCGGCGCTCCCGATAGCCGCGCCAGGGCAACGGCGCCGGTGGTGGCGCGCATGCGCGGGCCCCGGGGGCCGTCCGGGGTGATGCCGACGCTGTCGCCGCCCTTTAGGATACGCACCAGACCGCGCAAGGCGCCGGCGCCGCCCCGGCTGGAGGAGCCGGGCACCGTATGGATGCCGAGGCGCGCCACCGTATCGGCGATCAAGCGGCCATCGGGATGGCCCGAAATCAGCATGTTGAAACTTTGCGGCCGGGTCCAGGCGAACGGCATCATCATCAGCCGACCGTGCCAGAAGCAGACGATAAAGGGCCTGTCGGAATTCCAAGTTTTCTCCAATCCGGGCGCCCGGATCACTCGCCAGCGGCTGGTCGCCCAGACTATGCGGATCAGAGCTGCGGCGGCCAGACAGGCGGCGCCGCGCGCCAGACTGTTTCTGGAAAAATTCTTGATGATTGCGGGGGTCGCCATCCGGCTCGATTATTCTCCGGCCACGGCGGCGGCACCGACGGCGGTGGCGGCGCCCGGACCGGCTTCGTCGGCGAATTGCAGGGCATAGAGCCGGGCATAGGTGCCGCCTTGGGCCAACAGCTCGTCATGGGTGCCCGATTGTTCCAGCCGGCCATTATTGATGACATGGATCAAATCCGCATCGATCACCGTCGACAAGCGGTGCGCGATCACCAGCGTCGTCCGGTCCCTTGTCAGGCGCGTGAGCGCCGCCTGTATTTGGCGTTCAGATTCCGTATCCAATGCAGATGTGGCTTCGTCGAGAAGAAGGATCGGCGCGTCTTTCAGCATGGCCCTGGCGATGGCCAGCCTTTGCCGCTGGCCGCCCGACAATTTGACGCCGCGCTCGCCCACCAAGGTGTCGTAGCCGCCCGGTAATTCCATAATAAAATCATGGGCGGCGGCAGCATTGGCGGCGTCGATGATGGCATCTTCGCCGGCACCCATGCGGCCATATTCGATGTTGGCGCGGATGGTGTCATCGAACAACACTATCTCTTGGCTGACCAGGGCCATAGCGCTGCGCAAGCTTACCATGCTGCAGGTCCGAATATCCGTACCGTCGATGGTGACGCGGCCTTCATTTACATCATAAAAGCGCGGGATCAGGTTGAGGATGGTCGATTTGCCGGCACCCGACGGGCCGACCAGCGCCGTCATCTTGCCCGCCGGCGCGGCAAAACTTATGCCGTCCAGAGCCGATTGGCCGGCACCATAGGCGAAGCGCACGTCAGCAAAGCTGACCGCGCCCTTTTCGATAGCCAGCTCGGTCGCAGCCGGCGCATCGGTGATCGCCGGTTGCCGGTCGAGCAATTGGAACAAACGCTGGGCGCCGGCCAGGCCTTCCTGCAGCGCCGCATTTAAATTGGCCAATCGCTTCATCGGCTCGTAGGCGAGCAAAAGCGCGGTGATGAAGGAAAAGAACGAGCCCGGGTCCATTGATTGATCAATGACGCGAACGCCGCCATAGAGTATGACCAAAGCAACCGCGAATCCGCCGAGAGTCTCCATAATCGGGCTCGCCAGCGAGCGGATTCGCGCCACCTTGAATACCAAGGCAAAGATCCGCTCGGCGATGGCGCGGACGCGGCCGACCTCATAATTCTCCATACCATAGGCCTTGACCACGCGGGCGCCTTGGAATGTCTGTTCCAGTAGGGTCGTGAACTGGCCCATTTCCTCTTGCGTGCTGACGGTCACTTTACGGATACGCTTGCCCAGGCGGACGATCGGCAATATGGCGATTGGAAAAATGAAAAACGAAATCAGCCCGAGCAGCCAATCTTGGTAAAACATCACTCCAACCAGGGCGATCAGAGTCAGGAAATCCTTGCCGAGACCGGTAAGGACGCTGGAAACCGCGGCGCGCATCATGTTGATATCGATGGTAAAGCGCGAGATCAGATTGCCCGTCGGGCTGTCGTGAAAAAAGCCGAGCTCCATGCGGGTCAGATGCGCATACAAGCGATGCTGGGTATCGGTAATAATGCGCTGGCCGACGAAACTCATCAGCACTGACTGGCCGTAATTGGCGAGGCCCTTGATCAGGAAGGTCAGCACAACGCCGCCGGCGATGGGCCACAAAAGCGCCTTGTTCTTTTCCACGAACACCTTGTTGATGACCGGTTCCATCAGCCAGGCGCTGGCGGCAGTGGCGGCGGCGACCAGCGCCATGCACAGAACGGCGGCCACGATCCAGCCCACATAGGGGCGGATACTTTCCCGCGCCAGACGGCCCATAAGGGCGGCGGTGGAGTTGTTTTGGCTTATCGTAGGGGCCACGGGCCGCTTCAAACCTTTGATATTGCTCGTTAAGCCGGGGACAGTAGCACAGCTCCCGTGCAGGGGCCAATCATCACCGCTAAAATTCGTTGCCGGCCTCAAGCCAGTCCACATAGTCGGCGACGCCAGCTTCGGCATCGTAAGCGGCCTTGAAGCCGGTTTCGGCCACCAGCCGAGTTATATCCATCGCTGCGCGTTCGCGGCCCCTCGGCCCCCGGCCCGGTTTCAGTGCCGCCTCGGCGTCCGGCAGCCGAGCCTTCAGCGCGCCTACGAAATCACCGCTGACAGCCGCCAGACCGGCGGAGACATTGTAAATTCGGTGGTTTAGTGAAGGCGCCGATTGCAGCAATTGAATGGCGGCGGCGCAATCCTTCACATAGCAGGCATCGGTGGGATCATCTTCATGAGGGTCTGGGCGGCGTTTTGAAGGTAGCGGGCCGGGCACGCCGTTCATGGCAGCGTGCACCAGCCGCGAAGGAAGATTGGACAGGCTGTGATAGAGCGGCCCGTAAATGCCGCCAATGCGCAGAAAGATAATTTCCATGCCCACCCTGTCGGCGTAATGGCTGGCCAGAATCTCAAAGCTTTTCTTATAGGCTTCGGTCGGATTGCCGGACGCCGTCGGCAAGTTCATGTCTTCGGTAAACGGCCCTTCGGCGAGGCCCGCATAAACCGCCACCGACGAGGCGATGGCGACGCGCTTAACGCCGCCGATGCGCGCGGCTTCCAAAATATTCCTCAAGCCCATCATGTTGACATCGAACTCTTCCGCCGCCGTGAGGGTGGCCAGCGCCGGCACCACCAGATGAATGATGCCGGTAACTTCGTGCTTTTCCACCAAGCCGATGGCCGCCCGCTCATCGCCAAGATCGAGCGGTTCGGCGAACAGGCGCTGGTCCCATTCGCCCTCCAGGAATGACGGCTGGCGGGTGGTGCGATAGCGGCTCACCACGACGCTTTCGCCGGCGTCCAAAAAGGCGCGCGCCGTGTGCAGGCCGATAAAGCCCATGCCGCCGGTGATCAATTGCATGCAGAGCTTGCCCTTAAGTTTCGTCGGTGCAGTCGCCACATTCGATCTGGATGGTCGAATGGGTAATGCCGTAATCATCGGCCAGCAGGCGCTTGATGCCAAGCAGGGTTTCGCCCGAGCCGCCATCACCGTCGACGCTGGCATGAAGGGTGATCATCGGCCGCTCGGTGGTCAGCGACCAGGCATGCACATGGTGGACGTCGGTAACCTCGGGCAGAGCGGCCACCAGCCGGTGTTTCAATTCCTCCACATCCAGCCAATCGGGCGTCCCTTCCAGCAGGATATGCATGGATTTGCGGATGATCGACCAGGAACTTTTGAGGATCAGCAGCGCCACCAGCAACGACAGGACCGGATCGGCGAGGGTCCAGCCGAACAGCAAGATGACCAACGCGGCGACGATGGTGGCGGCCGAGCCAAGGATATCGCCCATCACATGGGCCGCCGCCGAGGCTAGGTTGAGGTTGTTTCTATCGCCCCCATGGATGATCCAGAATGCCGCCACATTGACGATTAGACCGGCTACGGCGACCGCCAACATGGTATCGCCCAAGATGGCCACCGGCTCGGCGATGCGGCGCACCGCTTCGATGACGATCCAACCGACCACCACCACCAGCGTCAGACCGTTGACGAAGGCGGCGACGATCTGCAGCCGGTGATAGCCGTAGGAGCGCTTGTCGTCCGCCGGGTTTCTTGCCGCACGGAAGGCAATCCAGGAAAACAAAAGCGCAATGGCATCGGTCAACATATGACCGGCATCGGCAAGCAAGGCCAATGAGCCCGATATCAGCCCACCCGCCACTTCCACCAGCATGAACGCGGCGGTAATGATCAGCGCCCAGAAGACGCGCCGCTCATTACTGGTTTGATGCTGGTGCCCGTGATCATGCGCCATGGGGCAAGGTTAGCAAATCCCGCCAACCGATCACAGATAATTTGCGCCGCCGGCGGAAGGCGCGAAAACCGGGATGGACAGAAACCTGGCGGGCGATAAACTCACCGACCTGACATTCGAAAGGACGCAACAATGATACACACTGCCATCTGCGATTTGCTCGGCATCGAGCATCCCATTGTTCTCGGCGGCATGGGCGGCGGCTATACGCAAAGCAGCATGGTTGCCGCCGTCTCCAACGCCGGCGGGCTCGGCACCCTCGGCTGTCATGGCCGGGACGGCGATCAGATCGCCAAGGACGCCGCCGACATCCGCAGCGCCACCAACCAGCCCTTCGCGCTCAACTTCCTTTTGTTCGCGACGGACGAAGAAGCCTTCGGCGCCGCCATTGAGACCCGCCCGGCGGTGCTGTCTTATGCCTGGCCGAAGGGTGATCAGGACATTCAGCCTTATGTCCGCCGCGCCCACGACGCTGGCGCGCGTGTCACCTACATGGCCGGCAGCGTCGCCGAAGCCCGGCGCGGCGCCGACGCCGGTGCCGATATCATCGTCGCCCAAGGCTCGGAAGGCGGCGGCCATGTGAGCTGGATGGCGAGCCTGGTGCTCACCCCCTTGATCGTCGATGCGGTAGCGCCCATTCCGGTACTGGCGGCGGGCGGCATCGCCGATGGACGCGGGCTGGCGGCGGCGCTGGCGCTGGGGGCCGACGGCGTACTTTTGGGCACCCGCTTTCTGGCATCGGACGAATCGCCGCTGCACGACAATTTCAAACAAGCCATCGTCGCCAGCGACGGCCACGACACGGCCCTCAGCGAAATTCCCGACCTTGCCACCGGCACCGTCTGGCCAGGCGCCATGTCCAGAAGCGGGCGCAATCGGTTAATTGAACGCTGGTCCGGGCGGGAATGGGAGTTGCGCCAAAATCAGGCCGAGGTTCTAGCCGGCATCGTGGCGGCCAGGCGCGCCGGCGATATCGAAGAGGCGCCCCTGTCTTACGGCCAGGACGCCGGCCTGATCGACGCGGTCTCACCGGCCGGCGATATTGTCCGCCAGATCGCCTCCGATGCCGAACAGATATTATCGGAGCGTCTGCCCGGGCTGGTGCAATAGCCTCTGTCAGGCCAGCAGCGATTCTGCCGCCGCATAGACCAGACGCACTGCCAATAGCGTCAGGATGATCTGCAGCCCGATGCGGAAGGCGCGCTCGGGCAGCCGGTTGAGCACGTGCCGCCCGGCCCAGGTGCCTGCGAAGCCAAGCGCCAGGGCGCCAACCAGGAACGGAATGTAGGGCCCGAAGGCAAAGCCGATGATGCCGAACGCGGTCAGCTTGACGATATGCTGCATCGACATCAACGCCGCATGGGTGGCCACCACTTTTTGTTTGTCGGCGCCAACCGCATTGGCGAAGGGCGCGATCAGCGGACCGGAGCCGCCGACGAACATGGTAACGAAGCCGCTGACCAGGCCGAGAATGCCGAATTTCACCGGCCCCGGATCGGAGACCTTGAAGCGCTGCGCCCAGGTGGCGTAGAGCACAAAAATGGCCAGCGCCAATTGCAGCACGCCCACCGGCAGCGCCACGAACATATTAGCGCCGATGGCCGAGCCGGCCACCGTGCCGACGGCGAAATGCGGCAGCACGCGAACAATGACATGGCGCGTCATCAATGCAGTGCGGCCCACATTGGAGCCGAGTTGGACAACGCCGTGCAATGGGATCAGCGCCACCGGCGGCAGGAACACCGCCATCGTCGCCAGCACCAGGACGCCGCCGCCGAGGCCGAGGGCGGCGGTCACAAAGCTGCCCAGGAACGAAACCCCAAATAGGGTCAGAAATCCGACCATGGAAAGATCCGTTCCTTGGATAAAAAATTCTATTACGGTGTCCAATTTTCGCCCCTTGCTTAAGCCCGCATATTCGCGGCATGATCTTCTATCGCCGCCATCGCGGCCACGCAATGCAACTAGGAGAATCAATGATGGCCGATCCGGTCACTTTGGAGGTTTTCAGCGACTACGTTTGACCGTGGTGTTATCTCAGTACCGGGCGTATTGAAAAGCTGAAACAGAACTACGATGTCGAGATCAAGCTGGTGCATTTTCCCCTGCACCCGGAAACACCCCAGGACGGCGTAACCCTGGAAGAGCTGTTCGCCGGGCGCGACGTGGACATGGACGGCATGCACAACCGCATGAAGGGCCTGATGGACGAAGAGGGCTTGCCCTACAACCGCCGCAGCCACACCTATAACAGTCGCCTGGCGCAGGAGCTGGGCATCTGGGCCGACGCCCAGGACGGCGGCGACGATATTCACGACGCCCTGTTCAAAGCCTATTTCGTGGATGGCAAGAATATTGGCGACGTGGAAGTTCTGGTGGAGCTTGCGGCGGCCAATGGCCTGGAGCCTAAGGCCGCCCGGGACGTTCTCGAAAACCGCACCCACAAGGACCAGGTGGACGAAAACTGGAGCCGGTCGCGCGAATATGGGGTGACCGGCGTGCCCACCTATGTAGCCGGCGGCCAGGGCGTGGTCGGCGCCCAGCCCTACGAAGCGCTGAGCCAGCTGATGGATGCCGCCGAGGCCAAAGTCCGAGCTGAATAACGCCCGGGCGGCGACCGCCTCTCAGGTCTTATATTTTGCGTCATCTTCGGTGATGTGGCGCAGCCACCAGCTGTTGAGGAACGCCAACAGATCGCCTACCGCCGCCGCGCCGCCGGCCTGAAACTTGGCGTACAAGTTATCCAGTTCCCGCTTCATGGCCTGATGCTCGGCCTTGTGGGGCTCCAGCCCGGCGTAACCGATTTTTGCCATATGCTGCTCTTCGGCGCGGAAATGGGCGTCGGCATGCTCCAACAGCATGGTAAACAGCTGCTCGACAAAATCGATTTCGTATTTGAGGCGGATGCCGTTCTTAAATTGATTGATGGCGTTGAAAACCATCATGTGGTCGTGGTCCAATTCGGTGACGCCGACGCTGTATTCGGAGCTCCAGACAAGGGTTTTGTTCAACTCGTCTTTTGCCGCCGCGTCAAATTGGTAATCCATAACAAGTCCCTTCTCTGTTCGTCCAAATTCCAAACCCTTGCGCGATAGGATCACTCTAGCCCGGGGACCAAATTCACCGATATGATCGCCGTCAAGAACGCCCGCGCCTTTCAGGGCAGCGGGCCGGGTGTTAGATTAAGCGAATTTCGCAATTGGAGGGGCTCATGGCTGACACGCAATTGAGCATCGCACTCGAACGATACGATCGGCATATACCAATATTCATGGGCTCCGTTGCGCCGCCCGCCGGAGTGCAATTGCGCCCCCTGGAGGTTGGCATGCAAAGCCATCACCGGGATGGCAGTGACCGTCACCGCCGCTTTTTGCAAGACCGCGAATTTGATATCGCCGAAACCTCGCTCTCATCGCACATAATTTCGGTCAGCCGGGGCGAGCCGTTTGTCGGCATCCCGGTGTTCCCGCGCCGCCTGTTCAGCCAAAACCATATTCTGGTAACGGCCGCGTCGGGCATCGAAAACCCAAAGGATCTGGAGGGCAAGCGCGTGGTCATCAACGCCTTTCAGGTGACCATGACGGTGCTGGCCTTAGGCGATCTGAAATTCGAATATGGCGTTGATTTGACCAAGGTGCATTGGATCAGCACCTATGACGAGGTGCTTCAAATCGGCGCCCGCGACGGATTTTCCGATAGCAAGGTGCCGGACGGCACCGATCCCGGTCAATTGTTGTTGTCGGGGGACGCCGACGCCATCATCTTTCCGCATCCGCCGGCTTCGGTGCTGGGTACGGACAAGGTGCGCCCCCTGTTCGCTGACCGCAAAGCCGAAGCGCTGCGCTATTTCGGCAAATTGGGCTATTACCCGATCATGCATCTGATCGCTTTTCAGGCACCGGTGATTGAAGCTAATCCCGGTTTGGCCCAGGGCATCGCCGAAATGTGGGACGCCGCCAAAGCCGAGGCCGATCACTTCTACGAAGACCCCGGCTACGCCAACCTGGCTTTCGCGCGCAACGAGTTCGAGGATCAGCAGACGCGTATGCGCAATAACGCTTGGCCGTCCGGGCTTAGCGCAAACCGCGCCAATCTGGAACGCTTTATTACCTATATGGCGGATCAGGGGTTGATCGAGGCACCCATGCCGGTGGAGAACCTGTTCCACCCATCGAGCTTAGACAGCTGAGCGGGCCGGTCAGTCGGCCCTGACCTCGGTGACCGCTTCAATCACATAGCCGCGGCGGTCCGGGTAGCGGCGCTGGGCCTTGTCCAAGGCTTGCGCTTCGCTGTCAGCTTCGATCTCGATATAGTGGATATCGGCCCAGTCGTCGCTCAAATCCCGGTGCCGCCGCTGATCAGCGACGCAGGCGCGCACGTCGGCATTGTAGACTGCCACTTCAAACTCGGTCATCGACCGCAAACTCCCCAGATAATTTCACCGCAGTGGGTATCTGCCTTTCTAACCGAAACTTGGTTTACATTATGTGACCAAAGTCACACCGCCCAATTTGGGCGCAATGCCCTCGACAACAGCCACGGCCTCGGTTATGGCAGGCCATGATCCATGCCAGCGTCCAGGAGCTAAAATCCCATTTGCAGCCGGGCCTCCGCCTGTTGGGGCTAGATGTGGGCACAAAAACTATCGGCATGGCCATATCCGACGGCGCCCTCATTGTCGCCGCTGGCATCGACACCATCCGACGCACCAAATTCACCAAAGACGCGGTGGCCCTCGGCGAGATAATCGGCGAGCGTAATGTGGGCGGCATCGTCATCGGCCTGCCGGTATCCATGGACGGCACCGAAGGCCCCGCCTGCCAGAGCGTCCGCCAGTTCGGCACCAATTTGGACGAAAAGCTTGATCTGCATATCGCCTTTTGGGACGAACGCCTGTCCACCTCGGCGGTCGAGCGCTTTTTGATCGACGAGGCCGACATGTCGCGCAAGCGGCGCTCCGAAGTGGTCGATAAAATGGCCGCCACATATATATTGCAGGGCGCGCTCGATGTTTTAGGGGGGTAGAGGCGGTAAAAGCTGGACTTCCGCACCAACGCTCCTATAGTGCCGCTTTATGGCCGACGCGACCGAACCTTCCGCATATTCCCATCGCCACTTGCTTGGCATTGAAGGTCTTTCTCCCGGCGAAATTACTGCCCTTCTCGATAAATCCAACATCTTCGTCGAACAGAACCGCGCCGCCGACAAGAAGCTCGACAGCATGTTGGGGCGCACTGTTATCAATCTGTTTTTCGAAGGCTCGACCCGGACGCGGACCTCGTTCGAACTGGCCGGCAAGCGGCTCAGCGCCGACGTTATTAATATGTCGGTCTCCACCTCGTCTGTGGGCAAGGGCGAGACGCTGATCGATACCGCAATGACCCTCAACGCCATGCACCCTGATGTTTTGGTGGTGCGTCACGGCCAATCGGGGGCGGCGCAATTATTGTCGGAAAAAATGAACTGCGCTGTGATCAATGCCGGCGACGGCAGCCACGAACATCCCACCCAGGCCTTGCTGGACGCGCTGACCATGCGCCGCCGGCGCGGCGATCTGGCGGGCCTTCGCATCGCCATCTGCGGGGATATCGCCCATTCCAGGGTGGCCCGCTCCAACATATTGCTGCTCGTCACCATGGGCGCCGAAGTGCGCGTCGTGGCACCGCTGACGCTGCTCCCGCCCGGCATCGAAAATCTCGGCGTTGAAGTATTCCACGAAATGAAGGCCGGGCTTAGCAATTGTGACATCGTCATGATGCTGCGCCTGCAGAACGAGCGTATGGACGGCAATTACATCCCCTCGATCCGCGAATATTTCCATTTCTTCGGCCTCGATTACGACAAATTATCTGCCGCCAAGCCGGACGCGCTGATTATGCATCCCGGCCCCGCCAACCGGGGCGTCGAAATCGATTCGGTGGTCGCCGATGATTTCAGCCGCTCCGTCATCCGCGAACAGGTGGAAATGGGCGTCGCCGTCCGCATGGCGTGCCTCGATATTTTGTCGGCAAATTTGGCTGCCGAAACCAAGAGGAACCTGTGATGGTCGCCGGCACCTGGACAGCCGCCATGCCCGACGATCCGTTGACGCGCACCGCCTATGTAAACGCCCGCCTGCTGGACCCGGCGAGCGGGTTGGATGCAAGCGGCGGCATCATCACCAACGGCGAAAGTATTGTCGATGCAGGGCCCGGCATTGATGGGACCGGTCTGCCCAAGAAAACCGAGATCATCGATTGCGGCGGGCTTTGCCTGGCCCCCGGCCTGGTCGATATCAGGGTGCAGATACGCGAACCGGGCGAGGAGCATAAGGGCACCATCGAAAGCGCCGGTATGTCGGCAACCGCCGGCGGCGTCACCACCATGGTCTGCCTGCCGAACACTATGCCGGTGATCCAGGATATGTCCGGGGTCGAATTTGTCGCCCGCCGGGCGCGTAAGATCGGGCTCTCCAAAATCTATCCCTACGCCGCCGCCACCAAGGATCTGGAAGGTGCTGAACTGACCGAAATGGGCCTCCTTGCCGAGGCCGGCGCGGTGGCGTTCACCGATGGCGACAAGGTGATCAAGGATGCCCAGGTCATGCGCCGGGCGCTCACCTACGCCAAAACCTTCGGGCTGATCGTCATCCAGCGCCCGGAAGAGCCCTCCCTCGCCCGCGGCGGAGTGATGAATTCGGGCGAGATGGCGACACGCCTGGGACTGACCGGCATCCCGGCGGTGGCCGAGATCATTATGGTCGAGCGCGATTTGAGGCTGGTGGAAATGACCGGCGGGCGCTTGCATTTCTCCAACATCTCCACGGGTGAGGCGGTGCGCGCCATCGGCGCCGCCAAGGCGCGCGGCTTCGATATCACCTGCGATACGGCGCCGCCCTATTTTGCCCTCAACGAAGCGTCGGTCGGCGAATACCGCACCTTCGCCAAGCTGTCGCCGCCGCTCAGAAGCGAAGCCGACCGCCTCGCCGTTGTGCAAGGACTGGCCGACGGCACCATCGATTGCATTGCGTCCGACCACGCTCCCCACGACGAGGATTCCAAACGCCTGCCCTTTGGCGAGGCGGCCTTTGGCGGCGTTGGTCTGGAAACCCTGCTGCCCGTATCGCTGGAGCTTTACCATAACGGCCACATGAAGCTGCTGGACCTGATTGCCAAGCTGACCTCAGGCCCCGCGGACGTGATGCGCCTCGGTGCCGGGCAGCTGGCAAAAGGCGCGCCGGCCGATCTGAGCTTATTCGATCCCGATCAAGGCTGGCAGGTGGACGCCGACGAGCTGGCCAGCAAGGCCAAAAATTCCCCCTTCGACGGCCGCCCGGTACAGGGCGTAGTCCGGCGCACCGTGATCGACGGCCGCACCGTATTCGTCCGCGGCGCCTGAAGGAGGAGACGAACGTGGAGACACCCGGCACAACCATCGCCATCATCGCCATCCTTTCCTACCTGTTGGGCTCGATCCCGTTTGGATTGCTGCTGACCCGCATGGCCGGGCTTGGCGATATCCGCAATGTTGGGTCCGGCAATGTGGGCGCCACCAACGTCTTGCGCACCGGGCACAAAGGCATCGCGGCGGCGACCTTAATCCTGGATGCAGCCAAGGGCGCGGCCCCGGTGCTGGCGCTAGCTGTCTGGCCAGTCGGCCACGCCGATCTAGGATTGATGGCCGGGCTGGCCGCCATCCTCGGCCACAACTTTCCGGTCTGGCTCAAATTCCAGGGCGGCAAGGGGGTCGCCACCTCCATCGGTGCGCTTCTCGCCATCGCCTGGCCGGTGGGGCTCGCGTTCTGCATTATCTGGTTGGTGATGCTGGCCTTGTTCCGCTTCTCATCCTTGGCCGCCATCATTGCCTTTGCCGTCACGCCTGTGTTCGCCTACGCACTGGCCGACAAAAAGGTTACGGCGCTGGTTGTCCTCTTGGCCGTGCTCGGCATCGTTCGCCACCACGCCAATCTCCGGCGCCTCATTGGCGGCACCGAAAGCAAGGTCGGCGGCGGCTGATTGGCACGGGCGGCATTTCGCGCACAATATGTGTTTGCATTTGCTTTTTCTCTTTTATGATGAGCGGCCACGCGGCACCCGTGTAACAGTATTTTGGGGCTCCCTGTTTTGAACGGCACGCGCAAATCTTTGAGCAATAACGAACGGCTCGATTGGCTACGCCTGATCCGCAGCGAGAATGTCGGCCCGATCACGTTCCACAGATTGCTGGAACGCTATGGCAGCGCCGCCCGTGCGCTGGACGCGTTGCCGGAATTGGCGGCCAAAGGCGGCGCAAGGCGCATCCGCATCGCCTCGAAAACAGATACGGCGGCGGAAATGGAACAAGTGGCCGCGTCCGGCGTCCAATTGATCGCATTGGCGGAAGAACATTACCCGCCATTGTTACGCCAGACCGAGGATGCGCCGCCGCTGATCGCCGTCATCGGCCATCCGCATCTGTTGGTCAAAAAGGCGCTGGCCGTGGTCGGCGGGCGCAACGCGTCGGCCAACGGCCTTGGTCTCGCCGAACGGCTGGCCCGGGATGTCGGCGCCGAGGGTTATCTGATTGTATCGGGCATGGCGCGCGGCATCGATGCGGCGGCCCACGAAGGCGCAATCGATACCGGCACGGCGGCGGTTCTGGCCGGCGGCACCGATGTGATCTACCCGAAGGAAAATTCCGACATCTATCAGCGCATCATCGAGCGCGGCGTGGCCTTGTCGGAGATGCCCTTGGGGACCAAGCCCCAGGCGCGCCATTTCCCGCGCCGCAACCGCATTATATCGGGCATGGCGCGCGGTGTTCTGGTGGTCGAGGCGACGCAAAAATCGGGCTCGCTGATCACGGCCCGTTTCGCCGCCGAACAGAACCGCGAGGTTTTTGCGGTACCGGGATCGCCGCTGGACCCGCGCACCCAGGGCGCCAACCAGTTGATCAAAGAAGGCGCCCATCTTGTGCAATCGGCCGCCGATATCATGGAAATTTTATCGGGGCTGTTTCAGTCCAATTTGGAAGAGCCTCAAGCTATTGAAAATATTGATGAAAATGACATCACCTCTTCACCCGGCGATGTCGATGCGGGGCGCGATGTGATAAAAAAATTGCTTGGCCCAACGCCCATAGCGGTTGACGAACTGATACGCCGGTGCCAAATGTCCCTAGCCGTCGTGTCGATGGTGTTGTTGGAACTTGAATTGGCGGGACGGTTGGAACGGCATCCCGGCAATCAGGTTTCGACGATTGGCGAGATTTAAATTTTTAATAAGTAAAAAAATATGACCGATATCGTCGTGGTCGAATCACCGGCCAAGGCCAAAACAATCAACCGCTATCTTGGCGACGGATACAAGGTGCTGGCCAGCTATGGCCACATTCGTGATCTGCCGTCGAAGAACGGTTCCGTGCGCCCGGACGACGACTTCGCCATGGAATGGGAAATCGATTCCAAGGCGAAAAAACATGTCAACGAGATCGCCAGCGCCGTCAAAGGCGCCGAATATCTGTATCTGGCGACTGATCCGGACCGCGAAGGCGAAGCCATTTCCTGGCACGTACAGGAAGTCCTCGAAAAACAGAAGCTTCTGGAGGGCGTCCAGGTCAAGCGCGTCGTCTTCAACGAGATCACCAAAAGCGCCATCCTGGAGGCCTTCGCCAATCCGAGAGATCTGGACAAAGAGCTGGTCGATGCGTACCTAGCGCGCCGGGCGCTGGACTATCTGGTCGGCTTTACCCTGTCGCCGGTATTGTGGCGCAAATTGCCGGGCAGCCGCTCGGCGGGGCGCGTGCAATCGGTGGCCTTGCGCCTCATATGCGAGCGCGAGACCGAAATCGAGAAATTCAATCCGGTGGAATATTGGTCCTTGCGCGCCAAGTTCGCCACCGGCGCCGGCGAGTTCTGGGGCAATCTAACGCATCTGGACGGCAAAAAACTCACCCGCACCTCGATCGGCGACGAAGCCACCGCCAAGGCCGCCGAGGCGCGTATTGAGGCTACCTCGTTTGCCGTATCCAAGGTCGAACGTAAGCAGACCCGGCGCCACCCGTCGCCGCCCTTCACCACCTCGACCATGCAGCAAGAAGCCGCGCGCAAATTGTATTTCGCCACCAAGCGCACCATGCAGGTCGCCCAGAGGCTGTACGAAGGCATCACCATCAATGGCGAGACGGTCGGGCTGATCACCTATATGCGGACCGACGGCGTCACCATTTCGGGCGAGGCCATTGGCCAGGCACGGGGTTTCATCGGCGAGGCATACGGCGCCAATTATGTGCCCAAGGACGCCCGCGTCTATAAATCCAAGGCCAAGAACGCCCAAGAAGCGCACGAGGCAATCCGCCCCACCGATATGCGTCGCCGGCCTGAAGATATGCATCAGCTAGATGGTGATCAACGCAAGCTTTATGAGCTGATCTGGAAGCGCGCCATCGCCAGCCAGATGGAATCGGCGGTCGTCGATCAAGTGGCGGCCGATCTCCGCGCCGCCGGCGCCGCCCCCAGCGACGATAGCCTGACCATGCGAGCGACCGGATCAGTGATCGCTTTCGATGGTTTTTTGAAGCTGTATCTGGAAGGCACCGACGACGAAGAGGTCGACGAAGGCAACCGCCGTCTGCCGGACGTGACCGAAGGCTTAGGCCTGGAACGTACCGGACTTGAGACCGAGCAGCATTTCACCCAGCCGCCGCCGCGCTTTTCCGAAGCCAGTCTGGTCAAGCGGCTGGAAGAGCTGGGTATTGGCCGGCCATCCACCTACGCCTCGATCATATCGGTGCTACAGGACCGCGATTACGTCGTCCTCGACAAACGCCGCTTCCAGCCCGAAGACCGGGGCCGTCTGGTCACCGCGTTTTTGTCGAGCTTCTTTGAGCGTTATGTGGAATATGATTTCACCGCCGATCTGGAAGAAAAGCTGGACGATATCTCCGGCGGGCGCACCGAATGGAAGACCGTGCTGCGCGACTTCTGGACCGCGTTTAATACGGCGGTCGAGCAAACCAGCGGTCTTCGCGTGCGCGAGGTTCTCGACAATTTAAACGAGATTTTGGGCCCGCACTTCTTTCCCGATACCGGCAAGGGCGATCCGCGCGTCTGCCCGACTTGCACGGAAGGCCAGCTGAGTTTGAAGCTGGGCCGCCACGGCGCCTTTATCGGCTGCTCGCGCTATCCCGATTGCCGCTTTACGCGCCCGCTGGTGGTGCCGGACGGCGACGGCAAAACCATCGCCGCCGATTCAGGGCCGGTCGAACTGGGGCTCGAGCCCGGATCGGGCCTGTCGATCACGCTACGGCGGGGGCCGTACGGATATTACGTGCAGTTGGGCGAGCCGGAGGGCAAGACCAAGCCCAAGCGTGCCTCGATCACCAAGGACATGGACCCGAGCACCGTCGATCTCAAGATCGCCCTCGGATTGCTGTCCCTGCCGCGTGATATTGGCCTGCATCCGGAAACCAAGGAAATGATCCAGGCCGGCATCGGCCGCTTTGGCCCCTATATCAAACTTGAAGGCACCTATGTGTCGCTAAAAGAAGACTCGGTGCTGGAGATCGGCCTCAACCGGGCCGTCTCCCTGCTTGCCGATGCGCCGCGCAAACCGGCGCCCAAGGAGATTGGCGCCCACCCCAAGGACGGCAAGCCGATCACCATCCGGGCCGGCCGTTGGGGACCGTTCGTGCAGCATGGCCGCACCCGTGCCGCGATCCCCAAGGGCACCGATGCCGATACGCTGACCATCGAAGCGGCGGCCGAGCTGATCGCCGCAAAGGGCGGCGCCAAAGCCAAGGCGCCGGCCAAAAAGAAAGCCAAGGCACCCGCCAAGAAGAAAAAGGCGAAAGCCAAATCGCCGAAAAAATCGAAGACCAAGGCAAGGCCGGATGCAGAGGCGGCGGAGCCAGAGACCGCGGAGCCTGAGAAAGCGGCTGACGTTTAAGGAATATCCAAGTGGCGCGCGCCTCGAAGCGAGCAAACTCCAAAAAATCCGGCGGCCGTAATGCCGCCTCCCGGCGCTTGCCGCCGGTTTGCGTCGTCGAAGTGACCGGCGTCAGCGAGGATGGCGATATTCTAGCCCGCCAGGTCGGCGGCAACGATGATGGCAAGCCGCCGCGCATCGTAATTTCTGACAAAAAACGCCCGGGACAGCCGGGACGCTCCGGGCGCAAGGGACGCGGCGCCGGGGCACCGACGGGCGGCCCGGCGCTGGGTCCAGGCGATCGGGCCTTGGTCCGATTGACGCAACAAAGGGGCGGCTACCGGGCGGAAATTATGCGCCGGCTGGACGACGGGCCCACAACAATGCTTGGCGTTTATGACGGCAAGGGGCGCATCCGGCCCACCGGCAAAAGTGACCGCCATGAATTGCTGGTGGACCCAGCGGACGATGGCGGCGCGGCGGCCGGGGAATTGGTGGTGGCCGAGATTGCCAACCGCCGCCGGGCCGGGCCGCTGGAAGCGCACATTGTCGAGACGCTGGGGCTTGAGCCGGGCAGCCGCGCCTACAGCCAGATCGCCATCCACAGCCACGGGCTACCATCGGTCTTCTCAAACGCCGCCCTGGCCGAGGCGGATGCGGCAATTGCGGTGCCGGTAAACCAGCGCGCCGATCTTCGCCAAATCCCCCTGGTCACCATCGATGGCGCCGATGCCCGAGATTTCGACGATGCGGTCTGGGCGGAACCGGTCCGCCACGAAACCGGGCAAGGCTGGAACCTGATCATCGCCATCGCCGATGTGGCCGCCTATGTGACACCCGGCTCGGCCCTCGATGGCGATGCGGCTTTGCGCGGTAATTCGGTTTATTTCACCGACCGGGTAGTGCCGATGCTACCCGAAGCCCTGTCCAACGGCTGGTGCTCGCTGAAACCCGATGAAGACCGCGCCTGTCTGGCGGTCCATATCCGTATCGATGCCGCCGGGGCCATGCTGAGCCACCGGTTCGAGCGCGGCGTCATGTGCTCTGCCGCGCGGCTAACTTATGCCCAAGTACAGGAATGGCGGGACGGCGACGCGCAATTGCCGGACGCCATCGCCGCCGCCGTCCACAATCTATACGGCGCCTTCGAAGCCTTGAGACTAGCCGCCGATAAGCGCCAGACCTTGAACTTGGATATGCCCGAACAAAAGATCGAACTGGATGCGGACGGCGAAGTGACATCCATCGGCACGGCGCCCAAATATGACAGCCACCAATTGATCGAGACCTTCATGATCGCCGCCAACGTGGCCGCCGCCGAGGCCTTGGAAAAAGCCCGCCAGCCCTTTTTGTACCGGGTTCACGACGAGCCGCCCGCCGATAAGCTGGACGCGTTTCGCGATTTTATCGCCAGCCTGGGGCTTAAATTGGCCAAGGGGCAGGTGCTGCGCACCGGAGAGTTTAACCGCCTGATTGCCGAGGCCAAGACCGTGGAGGATGGCCACATGGTGGAGGTCGCGGTCCTGCGCTCCCAGGCCCAAGCCGTCTACACGCCCACCAATATCGGCCATTTCGGCCTCGGCCTCCGGCGCTATTGCCATTTCACGTCGCCGATCCGGCGCTACTCGGATCTTCTCGTACACCGGGCCCTGATCGCCGGGCTTGGCTTGGCGGGTGATGAAAGCGGCGACGGCAATCGCGGCATCGATTGGCACGAGATCGGTGGAAATTTAAGCGATTCCGAGCGCCGTGCCGCCGCCGCCGAGCGCGACGTGAAAGACCGCTTCGCATCCCGCTGGCACGCCAAGCATCCCGATGGCCGCCTCCGCGGGCGCATTTCAGGCGTAACCCGCCATGGCCTGTTCGTGACCATCGATGGCACCCTGGCCGATGGTTTTGTTCCCATGCGCTATCTGCCCGAAGATTATTACCGGCTGGATGAGCCGGCGCGCCGTCTGGTCGGGCGGCGGCGCAAATTGGTATTCCGCATAGGCGATAACGTGGCTTTGGAGATTCGCGATTGCGAGCCACTCAGAGGATCGCTGGTATTGGAGATTGTCCGTTAATCCCCTGCCCGGTCTTGCAAATTGGCGGGTCGATCCGACATATTGTATATGAGAGACACGGAAGAGTTGGACGCCTTGGGATAGGCCGAGTTAATCGGAGCGATATGAAACAGGCGGGGAACCGGATCAAGCGCTTGATGGCGCGGTCGCAATTTTTTGCGGCAGCGGTCTTGTTGTTGTCTGCTTGCGCAGGCCCGGCAACCGTGACTGAGCCCAGCCCTTCTTTTCCCGCAGCCGAGGCGCGGCAAACCTTTTCCGTCGGGTTTCGCCAGATATCCGACCGCTTTATCGAAAATATTTCGGTGCGCAAACTGGCCGTCGAAGGCTTGAAGGGCCTAGGCACAATCGACGACGCCATCCAAATCAGCGATACCGATGGGACCATCCAAGTGCAAAGCGAAGGCAACCTTATCCGCCGATTGGTGGCGCCCGATGCCAATGATGCGAACGCCTGGTCGCGCCTCACGGTCGACGCCATCGTCGCCGCCAGAGAGGCCTCAAGCCCCCTCGGCGAGGCCAATGTGGAGCGGCTTTATGAGGCTGTGTTTAACGCTTCGATCTCGCTGCTTGATCCCTTTTCCCGCTATTCCAGCGCCGAGAAAGCCAGCCGCAACCGGGAGCGACGCTCCGGCTTCGGCGGCATCGGCGTACGGTTTACCACCACGCAAGAAGGCGCGCGCATCACCGAAGTGTTCGACGGCGCACCATCGGCCCGCGCCGGGCTGAAGCCTGATGATTTGATAACGCACGTGAACGGCCACCCGCTAACCGGTGTGAAGCGGCGCAATATTTCCAAAATGATCAAGGGTGCGGTCGGCTCGACCGTCGAGCTGCGCCTAAGGCGCGGGACAAGGCCGGCAGCCATTGAATTATCGATCCGCCGCGCCCGCATCATTTCGCCGACAGTCTATTTGCAGGAACGTAAGAATATCCTGTTCCTGCGCGTCAAGGGCTTCAACAAGCGCACCGCGCGCCAGCTTTCCCAATTGATCGCATCGGCAAGGAAGCACCGGAAACGCCCAATCAGCGGTCTGGTGCTGGATCTGCGCAGCAATCCGGGCGGGTTGTTATCACAGGCAGTCCGGGTCGCCGATTTGTTTCTTTCTGAGGGGCGTATTGTCTCGACCCTCGGCCGCCACCCCGCCAGCCTGCACAATTACAACGCCCACCGCGCCGAATTAGGGCATGATTTGCCAATGGTGATCCTGGTGAATGGCCGCTCCGCCTCTGCATCGGAGATCGTCGCCGCCGCGTTGCAGGACCAGGACCGAGCCTTGGTGATCGGCTCGGCATCGTTCGGCAAGGGGACAGTGCAAACCGTAATCCCGCTGCCCAACAAGGGCGAATTGATCTTGACCTGGTCGCGCTTCATCACGCCGTCGGGGTATTTTTTGAACGGGCTTGGGGTGCCGCCCTTTATCTGCACCAGCCTACTGAGCGGCACGGTATCGGAAATGGTCGATGCCACGATCAGCAATGCGCCCAACCTAGCGCGTATGATCGAGCAGTGGCGAAATGCCTCACCCAGCGCCGACGACGAGAAAAAACGGCTGAAATCGATCTGCCCGACGACAGATCTGCGCCCAGATATGGACGGCAAGCTGGCCGAATATCTAATCGGCAACCGGGACGCCTACCAGCGGGTTATGTCTCTGTCTCCGGCCATTGCGTCGGCCATAAACTAGCCGGCCAATCCCATAGATTGACACCGTAAAACTCAGGAAACCACTTGACAGTAAAGCCGGGCGCGCTATGGTGCGCCGGCTTGAAAACTGGATCACCGCGCTCTCAAGGCTGCGGCGATTGCATGGAGACGGAATTTAGAAAATGGCAAAATCCAGCACCTTGCTGATCAAACTGGTCAGCACCGCCGATACCGGGTTTTATTACGTGACCAAGAAAAACCCGCGCACCCAGACCGAAAAGCTGGAATTCCGCAAATATGACCCGGTGGCGCGCAAACACGTGCTGTTCAGAGAAGGCAAAATTAAGTAAGCCACGCCTGAACGGCGGCTGCATAAGCCGCACCAATTCCCAAAATTCCCATAAAAAACCCGCCGGGCTATGCCTATGCCGGTTTACGCGCTATCGAACCGGGCACCCAGCTGGAATCGCTTACCGGCTTCAGTCAGCGTCAAAGACCCACTAAAGACGTCGATAAAAATTAATAGTTGTTGCCGGCCTGAACCGGCGGTGCCTGCAGGCTAGTTCAAAAAACCAGCGACCGTTTCGAGGAATGTGGGCACGGAGATGGGTTTGGAGATGTAACCATCGCACCCGCCTTCCATGATTTTTTCCTCGTCGCCCTTCATGGCAAAGGCGGTGACCGCGATAACCGGTATCGATTTTAGATCGTCTTTCTGCTTGATCATGCGGGTAATCTCCAGCCCGGAGATTTTCGGCAGCTGAATATCCATCAAAATCAGGTCCGGGCGATGCTCTTCGGTCATATTCATGGCCTCGGCACCATCCTTGGTCTGCAATGTCTCGTAACCATGAGCCTGAAGCAGATCGTTGAACAGCTTCATATTCAGCTCGTTATCTTCGACAATTAAAATCGTTTTCGACATTACAAACTCCAGAAGTTCGGTTCGCGCGCCTGAACCCGTTTTAAATGGTTACAGTTCTCTCCCCACTCTATCTTAAAAGATTGGGCTTAGGCGCCCAAATTCAAGGCCTTTGTTTGGTTAATGGCTTAAAAACCGCGGACCTCCTCGACCATCTGCTCCAAGCGGTCAAAATCGCACACCAAAAGTGCGTCTTTTTCCCGTTTCAAGATGCCCATTTTGGTCAATTCGCTAACCACGCGGGCCACCGTTTCTCGGGTGGTGCTGGCCCGGCTGGCCATTTCACCATGCACCGGTATCGGCTGAATGGTGGCGATATTGTCTTGGCGCTCGGCGTTTCTGGCCTGGCGCAGCAATTCTCCGTGAACTCGGTTGTTGGCGCCCAGCGTCGACAGATCGACAATGCGTTCCGTCGAGGCACGGATAATGCCGGCCATATTGGTTAAGACCCGGAGCGATAATTGGGGATAATTCAGGATCAGTTTCAAGAACCGTTCCGGCGACATTTTGGCGATGTCGGAAGCTTCGATGGCAATCACGCTCGACGACCGGGGGCGGCCATCAAAGGCGGCCAATTCGCCGAAATAGTCGCCTTCGCGCAAATCGTCGAGGGCGACCTCCTTGCCCTGCACGGTAAAATTGACGATGCGCACGCGCCCCTGGGTGATGAAGTAAACGTCCCGGGTTTCGTCCAATTGATCGAGAATCTGTTCGCCCGCCGCAAACCGGCGCCAGCGGCACGACATCTCGAAATCCCGGCGCTCGGCGTCGGTCAAGTCGGCGAGCGCGTGGATGTTCGACAAATCATGCTGCTGCGGAATCGCCAAATCCAACCCCTTCTAATAAAAACACTGCTCCATGTTATCGCCCATGTTATCGCCCCATGGGTAGAAAATCGAGCCTTTGATCCAAGCCACCAAGTAACCAAATGGTTGTTTTCACATGCTTTTTCCATAGCCGTACTTGCCCGCACCTGCCCGGCAAACTATGGTCGCGCCAGCCGAAGCGCAATGGTGCAACGAATATGAGCGAACACCAACCCGATTATCAGGCTAGCGTGATTGCCGCCGTGGTGCCGTGCTACCGGGAGCGCGCGTCGATCCTTGATGTCTTGGGCAAATTCGGCCCCGAGGTCAGCCATATCGTCGTTGTCGATGACGCCTGCCCGGACGGTACCGGCGAGTGGGTCCGATCCGAATGCGCTGATCCCCGCGTCACGGTACTAACCCACGAAGCCAATCAGGGCGTCGGCGGCGCCACCTTGTCGGGCTACGCCAAATCCATCGAACTTGGCGCCGATATTATCGTCAAGCTGGACGGTGACGGCCAGATGAACCCGGAAATGATATCCCGGCTGGTGCGCCCGATCCTGGAGGGGCGCGCCGATTACGCCAAGGGCAACCGGTTCTTCCGGCTGCAAGGCATTTCCGGCATGCCCAAGATGCGCCTTGTGGGCAATGTGATCTTGTCCTTTGCATCCAAGGTTTCCAGCGGCTACTGGAAGATATTCGATCCCACCAATGGATTTACCGCAATCCATATAAAGGTCGCCGAAATCCTGCCGCTGGATCAAATCGACAAGAGCTTTTTCTTCGAATCCGACATGTTGTACCACCTCAACGTCAACCGCGCCGTGGTCGCCGATGTCCCCATCGATGCCATTTATGGGAGCGAAACCAGCCACCTGAAAATCTCCCGAATTTTGCTCCCCTTTGCCTGGAAGCATGTGAAAAATTTGGTCAAGCGATTGATAATAAACTATCTTTTTCGGGATTTCAGTTTCGCCTCGGTGCAGTTGCTGGTCGGCATGGTGCTCACCGCCTTCGGCACCATATTTGGCGGCATCAATTGGTATGCAAGCGTCAGCACCGGCATCGTCGCGGTCACCGGCGTTATTGTGCTGGCGGCCATGACCTTTTCCTTCGGCGCCATCCTGTTGCTCGGATTTCTGAACTACGACATCCAAAACCAGCCGCAAAGCCCGCTCTATCCGGATCTCTGATTCGGGCCCGGGCATCACAGCCAATGGGTCCTGCATATTGACTTCACGGCCAAGGCTCACCATCATTAGGTCAAGCTCAACCTTCCATGCGGAGCAACCAAAATATGCGGTCTTGCCCGATAGCTTACCTGACCTTTTTGCTGGCCGTCTTAAGCGTTGGCCTGCCTTGGTCATCGGTACCGGCATTAGCGGCGGAAGGCACCGTCAATGCGGTGTCCTACAAACAGATTCCAAGCGGGACGCCGATGGCCGTGCGGCCCTGGGATAATTCCGACGAGAACTTGGAATTGGCGAAAGAGTTTACCGCCATTCTCCTCAAGCGGGGGTTTCGCGTTGCCGAAGATGCGCCATTGGTAATTTCCTTCAGCACTCGCGATGTTTTGGGATATTGGTCCGCCGGCCAGCGCCGCCATTTGTTGGAACTTGAAGGCCACGGCGGGCGCACCGGTGGCGAGAAAGCCCGTGTTATGCTGAACCTTTATTCCAGCCAAGGCGGCGTGCTCAACAAGGGCAAGGAGCCAGGCAACGTCGTGCCGTCTAAATATAAGCTCGAAGTGACCCTCGATCAGCGCAAGGGAGAGCGATTGTGGCAGGGCGAGGCGACCGCCGCACTTCTGCGCACCGATGGGTTTTCCTTGTTGCGGGCGATGCTGCCGGCGCTGCTCAATCACATGGGCCAGACGGTACGCCGCAAAACGGTAAAATTCTGACCGCACACCGAAATCGATCAAGTTCAGACTTGGAGCCCAGGCCAATACGCGCTAAAACGGCGTTCGGTTGCGCAGATATTGCGCGTCGCGGCTGCGGAATGATCCAACGGAAATAGGCGCCTCTGATGAACGGCAAAATTCACCCCGCATTGCTTCCGGCTGGATTGCAGGACACGCTGCCTCCGGACGCTGAATTCGAATCGGAGGTCACCGAAGGGCTGATCGCGGCATTCGCGGCGCACGGCTACGAGCGGGTCAAACCGCCGCTGATCGAATTTGAAGAAAACCTCATCAGCGGCAGTGGGGCTGCGACTGCGGCGCAGACCTTCCGCCTGATGGACCCGGTTTCACAGCGTATGCTTGGGCTGCGCGCCGATATGACCTTGCAGATCGCGCGCATCGCCACCACCCGTCTGGCCGATCTGCCGCGCCCGTTGCGCCTCTCTTATGCGGGACAGGTGCTGCGCGTGGTTGGATCGGCGCTGCGCCCGGAGCGGCAATTCGGTCAGGTGGGCGCCGAATTGATCGGCTCCGCGTCCTGCCGCGCCGATGCTGAGGTGATTTTGATGGCAGCTAATACCTTGAAATCACTGGGTGTATCTGGCCTGTCCATCGATTTGGGGCTGCCCCTGTTGGTGTCCGAAGCCATCAAGGCTTCTGGACCCAAGGACGAAGGCGGGATTGCTACCCTCAATGCTGCACTTGCCCAAAAAGATGCCGCTGCTATCGCCGCCATCGACGGAGTCGAGCCTGAATTGTTCGCCGCGATTTTGGATGCCGCCGGCCACGCCGAGGAGGCACTGGAGCGGCTGCGCGCCCTTAGCCTGCCGGCTGAGGCCAAAGTTCAGATCGAAAGCCAGATCGAAGGATTGGCCGAGGTGATGACAGCGATCAAGGCCGATGCGCCAGGTTTGAAACTAACCATCGATCCGGTAGAAATGCGCGGCTACGAATATCACGAGGGGGTCACCTTTTCCATTTTCGCCGTCAATCTGCGCGGCGAGCTGGGCCGCGGCGGGCGCTACCGGTCGGGGAACGGCGAGGGCGACGGCGAGCCGTCAACCGGATTTACCTTGTTCGTCGATACCCTGTTGCGAGCGCTACCGACACCGGTCCGCCGCGACAAGGTCTATTTGCCGGCTGCCGCCACTTTGGCGGATGCGATAAAATTGCGCACCGATGGATGGGCCACTATCCAGGCCATGGATGATGAAGACGGCCGCGCCGAGGCCTTGCGCCTCGGCTGCACACATATTTTCGAGGGCGGCTCCATTCATGCCCTCAAACAGGACTGATCCGGGGGTTATTTGATGGCGAATGTGGTTGTTGTAGGCGCCCAATGGGGAGACGAGGGCAAGGGTAAAATCGTCGATTGGCTGTCCGAACGGGCCGACGTGGTGGTTCGTTTCCAGGGCGGCCATAACGCCGGCCACACCCTTGTCATCGATGGTAAGACCTACAAGCTGAGCCTGTTGCCGTCGGGCATCGTTCGCGGCGGCAAGTTGAGCGTCATCGGCAATGGCGTGGTTCTGGACCCTTGGGCTTTGTTGCGGGAAATTGAAACCTTGAAGGCGCAAGGTGTTGCGGTATCGCCGGACAACCTGCTGGTGGCCGAAAACGCGGCCCTGATCCTGCCCCTGCACGGCAACCTGGACCGGGCCCGTGAAGAAGCGCTGGGCGGCAATAAAATCGGCACCACCGGGCGCGGCATCGGCCCCGCCTACGAGGACAAGGTCGGACGGCGCGCCATAAGGGTCGGTGATCTGAACGATCCGGATGTCTTGAAGACCAGGGTCGATCAAATGCTGCTTCATCATAATGCACTGCTTCGCGGTTTGGGATCGGAAGAATTCGATGCGGCGACGATCATCGAAGAGCTGATGGAAATCGCGCCCAAAATTCTTAGCTACGCGGGCACCGCGTGGCGCTGCCTGGATGATGCCAGAAAGTCCGGCAAGCGCATCCTGTTCGAAGGCGCCCAAGGCATCATGTTGGACGTTGATCACGGCACCTATCCGTTTGTCACCTCGTCTAACACGGTTGCCGCCCAGGCGGCGGTCGGCTCCGGACAAGGGCTGCGCACCGCCGATTACACATTGGGCATCACCAAGGCCTACACCACCCGCGTCGGCTCCGGGCCATTTCCCACCGAACAGGAAAACGATGTCGGCGAGCGCCTCGGCGAGCGGGGGCGCGAGTTCGGCACCGTAACCGGGCGCAAGCGGCGTTGTGGCTGGTTCGACGCGGTCATGGTCCGCCAGGCTATCAAAGTCGGTGGCATCACCGGTATTGCCCTGACCAAGTTGGACGTCCTGGACGGATTTTCGGAACTGAAAGTATGTTCCGAATACAGGATTGATGGCCAGCCCGCCGACCATTTTCCGGCATCTATAACCGGCCAGTCCAAGGTCGTGCCTGTTTACGAGACCTTCGAAGGCTGGTCCGAAAGCACTCAGGGCGCCCGCTCCTGGGCCGATTTGCCGGCAACGGCGGTCAAATATATCCGCCGTATCGAGGAACTGATCGAAGCCCCCGTGGCGCTGTTGTCGACCAGCCCCGAGCGCGAGGACACGATCTTGGTTCAGGACCCGTTCCAAGACTGATTTTTTATGAAAAACGGCTTTATCCTGTTATTAAGGTTGTTGCCTTTAAAAATAGGGCACTATACCCGAAGAGGGCATACCGCCGTCATTCGATGAAGAGGTCCCATGGCCGAAGCAACGCCGGAACTGGATACCGTGGCTGCTGATACGGACGCCGCGCCGGAGCCGCCGGCCGAAGCCGGGCCGGAACCACAGGGCGCGAACGGGGACGTAAACGGTGGCGCGGACGATGCGGGTGAAAACGCCGAGCCGGAAGCAGCACTTACCGGCGACGGGCTGGTCACGCCCCTAATATCCACGAACGAATTCACCACGGAAGTCTCCTTTCCCGGCGAGCCGGTGGTCATCAACGAACGCTTTGAAGTATTCCCCGCTAGGCCTTTGCCGGAAATGAATTCGCCTTCGGCCCGCGCTTTCGAGGCCGAAGACCGCCTGCAGCCTGCAAACCCGGTATTCGCACTGGTCTGCATGCCCGAAATTCCGGCCCGCCAGAACGTCATCAATTCAATCGCCGGCGACGATTTACAAGGCATCATCAAATTGCACGATGCTGGTACCGTCGAATGGGCGTCGCTGAACCGCTGGTGCCAGGTTTTGATCCTCGAGCGGCCGCTCGGCGGGCGGGTGACGGACGCGTTGCAATCAAACATCGAAGAGTTTCAGAAGGCGGATATCGTCCGCGAGGTTCTTCAACAGGGCATGGAAGCCCTGCAATATCTGCAAATACGCGGCCATGTGCATCGCGCCCTGCGCCCCGACAATCTGTTCTTCCGAGACGCCGAAAAAGAAGACATCATCTTTGGCGAATTCATGAGCGCCCCGCCCGGCTTTGATCAGCCAATTGCGTTCGAGACGCCGGAGCGAGCCATGGCATCGCCGGGCGGACGCGGATACGGCGATAGCTCCGACGATAACTATGCCCTCGGCGCCACCGTCGGCTTTCTTCTTCAGACCAGCAGTCCGGTCGCCGGAATGAACGCCGAACAGATCATTCATTCGAAAATAACCCGGTCTTCCTATCAGACCATCGTCGGTGCCAACCTGCTGACGGCAACTTTGGTCGAGCCGTTGCGCGGCTTGTTGGAAGATGACGCCCATCAACGCTGGGACTTTGACAATTACGAAATGTGGACCAACGGGCAGCGCGTTCCAGCCGCACAGAGCTCGGCGCGGCAACGCTCTCCCCGGGCCCTGAAGTTTGGCCCGTATGAGCATACCGGGCCCCGAAGCCTCGCCTATGCGATGTCTTTGCGTCCCGATACTTCGATCAAGCTGGTCCGCGACGGGACGTTGGAAACCTGGCTGGCGCGCGGTATCGAAGACCAGGAATTGGCCGACTTGGTTACCGGCGCGATTGCCGCCTCCAAGGCGAAAGAGGATGAAACCCGAGATGCCGATTCGATCCTGATGACGCAGATCCTGTTGCTTATGGATCCTTTGAGCCCGGTCCAGTATAAGGGCGCCCATTTTATGACAGACGGATTTGGCAGCGCCCTCGCCACGGAAACCATCCGCGGCGGGAATGTGAAGGATCTGGCCGAGGCAGTGGCGCACCAGCTACCGACCAAATCTCTCGAATTGCAGGTGGGCGGGCTGGCCGCGTCGATATCGGACGACCAATTGTTTCAGGAATTGCGCCTGCATCTTCAGAGAACCGAGCCCGGCTACGGCGTGGAACGGTGTCTGTATGTCGCCAATCCAAACCTGCCCTGCCGGAGCCCGCTTCTTGGAGGGCGCTATATCGACCATATCGAGGATATTCTGCCCGCCTTGAACGAGGCCGAGGCGGACGCCGACGCCAAGCAGCGCCCCTACGACCGCCATTTGGCGGCCTTCCTGGGCAGCCATTTCAGTGAAGACCTGGACGGCTTTCTGGATGAAGCGGATAGTCCCGATGACGCGGCTGCGGTCCTGACCATCTTGAAAATGTACGCCCGGATTCAAGCGGTGTTGCAGCTTCCCGAAATGGTTGGCCTTGCCAAATGGCTTGGCGGGCTAATGGGGCCAGTGATCCGCCAATATAAAAGCCGGGCGACACGGCGATTGTTGGAGGCGGAAGTGCCGAAACTGGTGCGCATCGGCTGGCTCGCGGACCTGCTTGGATTGATGAACAACACCGATGCGCGGCTGCGCGATGCCAGCGACTATGCCGACGCTCAGAATGCCTTTCGCGAAGCCGACGACGAAATAGAGCGTATTGAAGCGAATTCCGATCCCAATTCGGACGCAGTTCAGCGCGGCTCCAAGCAAACGGCGGCGGTCATATCGATTATCATCATGTGCATCCTGGTTACCATGATGATCCTGACCAACTGACAATGAAAAACTGACAATGGCAAACGGACTATAGCGGGCAGATCATGGCGGAAGAACCGGTAGCGGCTAAAAAAGGGGCATCGTTCAAGCCGATACTGTGGGGCTTCATGTTCACGGTCGCCATGGTTTCGTTCCCGGGTCTGGTTCTCTTGGTTGTCGTCGGCTTAGTGCCCACGTTCGTCGCCTTCATGGTCGACAAGGCGCCAAAGAAATATTTGGCATTTTGCGTTGCCGGCATGAATTTGTCTGGCGTTTTTCCGGCGATGATAGATCTGTGGCAGGGTGCCAATGATATCAAGGCGGCGGTGAACATCATCACCAACGTCTTCGAATTAACCGTGATGTATGCCGCCGCCGCCTTTGGCTGGTTGATCTATATGGCCATACCGCCGGTTGTCGCGGCGCTGATGGCGGTCGCCGCCCAGCAGCGCATCATGCAGCTGCGGGCCAGCCAGCGCGAAATGATCAACGAATGGGGCCAGGATATCGCTCAGGGCTACGGCGGCGCCACAATTGAAACTGGCGGGAAACCAACGGACGGTTAACATCCAAGAAGGTTCCCCGCCAATTCAAGGGCGGAAATTATGGCCGTTAGGTACTAGGCGGCGATGGCCTGATCAAGGGCCGCGTTGCGAACCGCTTTTTGAACCTTCTCGAAAGCGCGCACTTCGATTTGGCGCACCCGTTCGCGGGAAATGCCATAGCGCTGGCTCAAATTATCTAGGGTCGAAGGATCGTCTTTCAGGCGGCGTTCGAAGAATATCTCCCGCTCGCGCTCTTTCAGACCGCCTAGGGCGCTGCCCAAAAGATGGCGGCGGTTGCCCAGTTCCTGGTTTTCGGCAAGGCTTTGTTCCTGATCGATGGTGTTGTCGACCAGCCAATCCTGCCATTCGCCGTCGCCTTCTTCGCGCAAGGGCGCGTTGAGGGAATTGTCCGGGCCAGCGATACGACGGTTCATGGAAACCACCTCGGTTTCGGAAACGTTGAGATGCTCGGAAATGGCGCTCACATGCTCAGGGGTCAGATCGCCTTCTTCGATGGCGCTCAGCTTGTTCTTGAGCTTGCGCAGATTGAAAAACAATTTTTTCTGGGCGGCGGTGGTGCCCATCTTGACCAGAGACCAGGAATGCAGAATGTATTCCTGGATGGCGGCGCGGATCCACCACATGGCATAGGTCGCCAGGCGGAAGCCGCGTTCGGGATCAAAGCGCTTGACCGCCTGCATGATGCCCACATTGCCCTCCGAAATCAGATCGGCAACGGGTAGGCCGTAGCCGCGGTAGCCCATGGCGATCTTGGCCACCAGGCGAAGATGGCTATTGACCATCTGATGCGCCGCTTCGTCATCGTTTTTCTTCTGCCAGCGCCTCGCCAGGCTTTGCTCGTCTTCCACCGTCAGCATCGGGAAACGCCGGATTTCCTGGAGATAGCGGGAGAGATTTGCTTCGGGAGTAACCGAGAGAGTTAATGTTCTTACAGCCATGATCCTGTGCCCTTACTTTCCGTTTTCTACGTCGTTCGCCCGTTGGGAACGTAGGGACATCATTGCCGGGAATTGCCTCTCCAATCAACGAACAGCGTGTATTAAAGGGTAAGCGCAGGTTTCATTTGTAATATTTGTATTACAAAAGCGCCTGCAAGTCGGCGGGCAGTTTGCTTTCGAATGTCAATTGCTCGCCGCTGGCGGGATGCACAAATCCAAGCCGGTATGCGTGCAGGGCCTGGCGGCCAAGCGCGGCCACCAATGCGCCGAAATTTTCATCTCCCCCGTGCCCGGTGCGCCCCCGACGCCCGCCATAGACCGGATCGCCGACAATAGGGTGGCCGATATGGGCCATGTGGACGCGGATCTGATGAGTGCGCCCGGTCTTCAAGCGACATTCGATGAGCGCCGCGAAGGCCAACGTCTCTGGGCCTCGCCCGAGCGGACGGATAACTCGGTAGTGGGTTTCCGCCGGCTTGCCGCCGCGCGCCAGCACCGCCATCTTTTTTCGGTTCTTGGGGCTGCGCCCGATATTGCCCTCGATCACGCCAGAGGATTTTTGCGGCACTCCCCAGGCCACCGCCTGATAGACCCTATCGATGCTGTGAACGGCGAACTGCTCCGCCAGATTCCGGTGCGCCACATCGTTTTTGGCGGCGATGATCAGCCCAGACGTATCCTTGTCCAGCCGGTGCACAATGCCCGGCCGGATCTCGCCGCCGATCCCGGACAGGCTGTCGCCGCAATGGGCGATAAGCGCGTTCACCAACGTGCGGTCCGGATTACCCGCCGCTGGATGCACCACCAGGCCGGCGGGCTTGTCGATGACGATCAGGTCCGCATCTTCGTAACAAATCTCAAGGGGGATGGCTTGGGCTACGGGGCGCGCCGGGCGGGCGGCCGGCACCAGAACTTCGTAAACCTGGCCCGGTTTGACCCGTCTCGATGGGTCGTTTACTGTTTTTTCGGCACATGTCACGCAACCTTCTTCCATCAAGGTTTTGATGCGGGTGCGCGACAGGCTTTCAATATGATCGCCGAGAAATTTATCAAGGCGGTCGCCGGCGCACTCTTCAGAGACGGCGACAACGTGGCGCTCACCATTGATATGCCCAGTCATGGAAAGTTTATTCATGGGATCGAGATTGACCTGAAATCATGCAATCGAACAAGGGCTTAATTTTTCTGGTTGCCGGTCTCGGCGCACTGATCGTCTTGGGATTGGTGGCGGTGGTTGCCGGCATCGTGATCAAATCCTCCGGCTCCGGCGCCAGCCTGTTCGGATCCGCTCCCACTGGCGCTGAAATCCAGGTGACATTGCCCGCTGGAGCTAAGGTGATCGACGTTAGCGCCGACGACGGCGTCCTCCACGTCTATATGGAAGCAGACGGCAGCGCCAGCGTCTGGCGCATCGATGCAGCCTCGGGCCGGGTGCTCGGCAAATTGCATCTGGTAGCGCCTAGCCCCCAGAAATGAAACTGACCGCCAGCCACCGCCGCCTAATTATGGACGAAGCGGCGGCAGCTTACCCGGCCGAATGCTGTGGCCTTCTGGTCGGCACCGGAAGCAACGTCGAGGGTTGGACCGTCACCCGCGTGGTGCCTGCCGCCAACGTCGCGCCCCCGGAGCCCGGCCATTCAATTCGCGACCGTTTCGAGGTAGACCCGCAAACACGCTTCGATCTGGAACGGGAATTGCGCGGGCAACCGGATGCCGTTATCGGCCACTATCATTCGCATCCGGACCATCCGGCGGAACCCTCGGCCACCGATCTTGCCAAGGCGTTCGAGCCGTCGCTGATCTGGATCATCGCCAGCGCCCGGGCGGGCGAAGCCACCGGGATTGCCGCATTCCGTTTGTCGAATGGCGCGTTCGAGGCGATCGCCCTGGAAATCCTGGACGGGGAATGATTGATAAGGGCTAAAAAAATTGCGACAGTCCCCGGACCCTAGCGTCCCCATCGTCTAGTGGCCTAGGACATCGGCCTCTCACGCCGAAAACGGGGGTTCGACTCCCCCTGGGGATACCAAGGTTTCAGCTACAGAACCAAATTCGCCGCGACGCCGAAGTGATCGCTGAGGCGTTTGCCGTCCGCCGAAATATTGCTAATGCCAATCACTTGCTCTGACGTCAGCCCTGGTCCAAGGGCGATGTGGTCAATCGTGGCTTCGCCGATACTGGGGATCACCCCTTCCGTCGCAACCCGGTAGCCGTTGATGGAGTCCAGCATGGCATCATGGACGGCGTGGGGGGTATGGGATATGGGGATGCGCTGGTTGAAATCACCGGCGATCACGGATGGGACGCCGCCGTCCAGCCCGGCCAGGAAATCCTTCAGGCCCTGCAAGTAAGTCAGATGGATGGACCAGGGCTTGGGCCTGGGCTTGATGCCCGGCGGAGCCGCCATGTGGTAGGGGATGCAGACACCGGTGATGCGTAGGGGGCCGAGCGGCGTTTCGGTGATGGCGGACACTAAAGCCTCGGTGCCGGTGCCGCCGTAAATCACATCCGAGAAATCATTGGGGCTCCACAGGAGCACCTTGCGCTCCGCCTCATTGGTCTTCGACCAGACCCGGCCGACCGCCGAAATGACGTGGCCGGCCAGATCATCCAGGCTGCCCGCGTACGCCTCGGTCAGGCAGATGATGTCCGGCTCCGCCGCCCGAGTGCGCTCGACCAACTCTCGTGCCTGCCAGGAATGGGGAGGGCGGCGTTCGAAATTCCAATTCAGGATGCGCATGGAAGGCCGTTACGGCCCGCCGGCTTTTGCGGCGGCAATCTCGGCCAATTTGCGTTGATCCACTTTGTCGCCGACGATGGGCAGGGCGTCCAGTATGACCAGCCGCTCCGGAATTTTGTAATAGGCGAAGCCGCGCGCCTCCAGATATTGGCGCAAAGTTTCCAGCGCCAGTTCGGTCCCCGCCGCCGGTACCACGCAGGCGCAGACCCGCTCGCCCAATATTGCATCCGGCACCGGCACCACCGCCACCTGATCGATTTGAGCGTGGGTACGCAATATCGTCTCGATTTCAACCGGGATCACCTTGTCGCCGCCGCGCACGATGACGTTCTTCATGCGCCCGATGATCGCGTAATTGCCTTGCCCGTCTATCTGCGCCAGATCGCCGGTCTGAAACCAGCCATCGATCCAACTGTCGCGGCCCGCTGGCCCAAGATAGCCGCCGACGCAGCAAGGGCCGCGGCCGATCAAATGACCGATCTCACCTGCCGCCACGTCCGCGCCATCGGCATCGACCAGCCGGAATTCGGTGCCGCCGCGTGGCTTGCCGACTGTGTGGCGGCGCACATCGGGCGCATCGTCTGGCGCCGGGCAGGCCCAGCCGCCGAAATCGGCGCCGCCATAGGTGGAGACAACAGCCGCATTGGTCAGGCTCTCCAACTCCTCGGCAAGAGAAGCCGGCATAACGGCGCCGGAGGTGTACCAGATGCGAACGCAGGCGGCGTCGATACCGCCAAGGCCGGGCGCCATCATTGCCAGTTGCGCCGGCGTCGCGCAGACCAGGCTCGGCCGCTCAGTCTCGATCAAGGCCAGAGCCGGCTCTGCGGAAAAGATCGGCATGGTGACGATACTGGCGCCAATCATCGGCGCCGCCAGCCAGGCGGGCCGAGCCGGGCCGGTGCCGTGGGAGAGCACCAAGAAGATATCGTCAGCGTGCAAATCCAAAATTTCGATCTGGCCGAGGGCGCGCTGGCCGGCAGCCTCGCCGGTGTAATATGCGATTTTGGGGATGCCTTCGGAGCCCGATGTGGCCAGGGCGTGAACCACCTCATCCAAGCCCAGCGCCGGAGCCGATAGCTCCGGTCCGTCCAGTTTGGGCAGGGTGCCCTCGGGCAGGGTCAGACGCTCCGGCGGCGCATCAAGCTGGCTGCAAACCTCGTCGCATTCGGCCTCGTAATCCCGGCGCCGGAACTTGCCTTTGGAAATCAGTAGCGCTGGATTGGTGCCTTCCAATATGGATTTCAGCTCCCGCTTACCTTGGCTGGCCGGCACCGGAATGAAGGGATGCCCGGCGCGCTCAGCTGCGAAGCGCAACAGATTCCATTCGGCGCAGTTGGGCAACCAGGCGACCACCGGGCGACCGCGCCCAAATCCCTTGGCGGCCAGCCATCCGGCGGTGGCTTCCATCCAGGTGGCAGCCTCCCCCCAGGAAAGCCGGAAGCGGTCATCGGCGAGGGCCGGGGCGTCAGGGCGGTCAATTTTATGCCGCGCAACCGCCTCGGGGATGGTCTCCATCAGCCCTTCTCCAGCGCCTCCGTCACCTTGAAATAATCGGCGTAGGGCGGCGCATCGAACACCGGCGGCAGCTTCTCCGTGATGCGCACGCTGCAAGGGCTGGTCTCCCGGACACCGACCACGGAGCGCAACCACAATAGCGGCTCGCCCGCCACCGGCGTCTCAGATATGACGGCGCGGACATTGATGCCTTTATATTTATGCCGCCCGGGCGCGAGATCGCGCAAAGTCAGCACTACTTCGGCACCGGAAACAGTGTGGGCGCGGTCGCGGACGAAGGCTTCGTATTCTTGTGTCATGGCTAAAGTCCCAGTTTGTTCCAGCGTGCGTTGACCCGGTCCTGCACATCCTGGGAATACATGGAATCCAAGGTGGCGCGGATCGGCGTTGAGCCGACGGGCCAATCGGGCGGCCAGGTGGCATCGAAGGCGACGCTGGCGCCGAGTTGGTTCACCCGTTCCTCTTGGCTGTAGGCCGGGGTTAGCGCGTTGGCCCGGCCTTCATAGGTATGAACATGGGTGCCCCGTTCGGGATGGCATTTGGTCGAAAAAGCGTGAATAACCGCCGACATGTTGAAGACATCCACGTCTTCGTCGACGACGATAATCTTGGACATCAAGGCCCGGCGCGCGGTCAAAATCTCGACCACTTTCTGGGCGATATCCGGCCCGCCACGGCGCACCGAGACAATCGCCATATGGACGCCGCTTTCGGGCGGAATATAGACCTCTGACACCGGAATATCATAGCGTTCCAGGCGCCGGCGGATGGCGATGGCGCCGGAGATCGAGGTGGTGACGGCGCTCGAATCCATGAAACCGGTGGTGTCGATGGTGAAGATGGGATCTTTGCGGTGGGTGATGGCGGTTACCCGGGCGCAGACCGAATTGCCCATCTCGCCGGACCGATATCCGGGGTATTCGCCGTAGGGGCCTTCCTGGGCGATCTTGTCGGGATAAATCTCCGCCTCTACGACAATCTCGGCGGACGCGGGCACATACAGGTCCGAGGTTTCGCACTTGACCAATTCCACGGCCCGCTCGCCCAAGCCGCCGGCCAGCTCCACCTCGTCGCCGCCGATGCGGAATGTGGCTGTGGAAGACAGATGGCTGGGCTGGTCGGCGCCGATGACAATGGCGATGGGCATCGGCTCACCGGCGGGCGCATAACCGTCCAGCAGCATCTTGCCGAGATGGCTGTTGGGCCGGGGATAGCCAGTAAGGTGGCGCTCGTCATGGATCATGAAGCGATACATACCCCAGTTGACCCAGCCTGAATCGCGGTCCTTGGAGATCACCAGATCCCAGGTGCCGAGATAACGCCCGCCGTCACCGTCATGCACCATCGGCACCGGCAGATCGAACAAATCGATATCGCTTTCCGGAATAATGACGTCCTTGCAGGGCGAGGAATTGACCAGCGTGGGCGGGATCGGGTTCTGCTCGCGCTCCGCATAGATCTTGTACATTTCGCGCACCGGCGTGCTGGCGGGCAGGCCGAGGGCCACCGCGTAGCGCCGCCAGCCGCTCACCGGATTGGCAAGAACCCGCCAGCCCGCATAATCCTTGACGTTATTGAACATAAAGGCGGGACCATCGCGCTCGCAACTGAGGCGGCCGATACCGGCCAGTTCCTGATCCCAATCCACCTCGTCGTCGACGGTAATCAAATCGCTTCCCGATTCCAGCGCCTTGGTGAATTCTCTGAGATCCTTATGGGCCATTTCTTGCGTCTCCTCCTTAGCGCCACAGCGCCTACACAAAACTATTTTTATAAATGTGCGTATAACGAACATTTTATATTAGACATTATCCAGTAATCATAATAGATGGTCAATATTAATCTATATAATGTACGTTATGCGCACATAAGGAATGACCGATGACTGATGATATAAAGGACCATGTGGGCAGCTTGGAAAAAGGGCTGGCGGTTATCGCCGCTTTCGATGGGGCAACCCCGCGTCTGAATGTCGCGCAAGCAGCACGCAAAACCGGCCTTACCCGAGCTTCAGCGCGGCGGTATTTGCTGACCTTGGCGCGGCTCGGGTACGCGGAAAGCAATGGGCGTCAATTCCAACTCACACCACGCGTATTGCGCCTTGGATACGCCTACCTGTCATCCACTCCATTGCCCAAAATCGCGCAACCCATTGTCGACCAGATCGGCGAGCGGACCGGAGAAGTGGCATCGCTAGCGGCGCTGGAGAATGACGAAGTCGTCTTCTTGGGCCATTCGACGACCCGGCGCTTGGTTTCTGCCTCGACGAGCGTCGGCCTGCGTTTTTCGGCCCACTGCACGGCGCTGGGCAGGGTCATCCTGGCCGCGCAATCGGAAGCCGATGTGGCGCGCTTTTTGGCTGACCTGCAGCCAGAGAAATTGACGCCCCATACTCGGACCTCGGTAACGGACATTCACGCTGCAATCATCCAGGCAGGGCGGGACGGCTTTTCGGTAAGCGACCAAGAATTGGAGATCGGCCTGCGTTCCATCGCCGTCCCGGTTTCCGATTCCCACGGCCGGGTGAAACTAGGTCTGGCCGTAAGCCTGCAGGCAGGGCGCATGTCGGTTGCCGATATGATCGCCAATATCCTACCTGTACTCCGCGCCGGACGCGCCGAATTGGAGACCATGCTTTAGGGCACACACCAGCCCAACCAGTAATGTGGTTCAGCCGCTTACCCGGTGCTCGTCATCGGCGGACGCGAATGGTAATGTGCCGCCGATTGCGATCAACAACCAACAACAAGGAAGAGCGTAATGGCGCATTTTTCCATCGTCGTGACGATCAAAGTTAAACCCGGCGAAGCGGACAAATTTCGCGGCATCATCTTGGAAAACGCGGCGGCATCGCTTCGCGATGAACCCGAATGCCACAAATTTGATGTGCTAAATTATGAAGACGATCCCGAAACCTTTGTTTTTTACGAGGTCTATACCAACGCCGCCGCCCTCGAAAGCCATCGCGATACGCCCCACTTCAAAAAATTTGCCGAGCTGACCGGCGATCTGATCGCGGAGCGCGACGTCAAAAGGTGCCAGCTTATATCCTGATCGCGACCGCAGCCTATCCCCCCTCTATCCTTTTTCAAAACTGCTAAAGCAGGAGCCCGACACGTGAGCCATCCAACCGTAAAACGCCCCATGGGCATTCATGTCCGCACCCCAAAAAAGGTGAACACACCGTCGACCATCCGCGTCTGCATCAATGAACACCAAGACGACGGCAGCGATTGTTGCGGCCCCCGAGGCGGGTTGGAAATGCGCGACCTGATAGAGAAGGGCATCTCCGAGCGGGGTATTGAAATTGATTTCCGGGAAATCGAATGCCTGGGCCTCTGCAAGCGCGGGCCGGCCATCATGCTCGATCCAGGCAGCTCCTATTTCTTGAATGCGCAGCCCGAAGACGTGCCCGAAATATTGGATCAGGTGGAAAAATTTGTCGCCGACGTAAAGGTAATACGAGAAAGTTAGAATTAGCGCGCCCTATAAAGGATTAATTGCGGTAATTTATTCGCGCCAATTGTTGGTTTTCGGGCTTGGCGGACCCAGATAAATAATAACGGATCAATTGCAGAGACCCGAGCCTTGGATGACCAGTACAATATCGAGCGCTTAAATTTCCTTATTGTCGATGACAATAAGCACATGACCATGCTGGTCAAAAATCTGATCCATGCGCTCGGCTCGCGCAATGTCTCTGAGGCCAACGACGCCGCCGAGGCGTTTACCGAGTTGACCCATTTTCCAGCCGATATCATCATTGTCGACTATCAAATGCAGCCCCTGGACGGGCTGGATTTCGTGCGTCTGGTGCGTACCGGCTCAGATAGCCCGAACCCCTACGTGCCGATCATCATGCTGACCGGACATACCGAAATGTCGAAGGTTATGAACGCCCGCGACGCCGGAGTGAACGAATTTCTAGCCAAGCCCTTGTCGGCCACGGCGCTCTATGCGCGCATCCAAAAAATCATCACCCATCCAAGAGAGTTTGTGAAAACGCGCATATACTTCGGACCCGACCGTCGCCGCATAAACAAAAAATGGGACACCAGTGAACGACGCAAAAACCCGCCCAGCCCCGCCACCGCCGCGACGGCCGCAGCAGAAGTGGCCTCGGCGGCGGCGCCGAATGTGACCGCCGCCGCCGACGCTGATGAAGAAGCCGGGCTTTCTCAATCCGAACTGGATGCCCTGTTCGACTAGAGTTTATTACGACACGATCGGGACATTTTGATCGCCCCACTGGCCGTCCTGGCTGTGATAACGCGACACCCGCATCAATTCGACCGTCAGACCGGCCTCGACCGCGTTGACGACCGCGCCGTTCAATTTGTGCAGATCATCGGCAACCCGTTTCAAAGCGGCCATCTGCTCGGGCGTATAATCCTTAGGCTCGTCGCTGGGTGTGATCGGTTCCATTTTCTTCTCTCCTAAGATGTTCTTCTGTGTTTTCAGATAAGGGAGCTTTGGCTCAGGCGGCGGCGCGCCCGCCGTCTTCCTTGGGTGCGGTGAACTGGCCGGTCTCGGTCGAGCCCGACATCGCCGTTGTCGTCGATTGACCGGAAGCGATGGTTTGCGCAACCGCATCGAAGTAACCGGTGCCCACTTCGCGCTGATGGCGGGTGGCGGTATAGCCATCGGCCTCACTGGCAAATTCGGCCTGTTGTAGCTCGGAATAAGCTTCCATACCGCGCTTCCCGTAGCCACGCGCCAGATCGAACATGCCGTGGTTAAGCTGATGAAATCCAGCCAGGGTGACGAACTGGAACTTGTAGCCCATGGCCGCCAGTTCGGTGCGGAAGTTTCTGATGGTCGCCTTGTCCAGATTGGCTTCCCAGTTGAAGCTGGGCGAGCAGTTATAGGCCAAAAGCTTGCCCGGATACTGCTTGTGGATGGCCTCGGCGAAGATGCGCGCCTCTTCCAGGTTCGGCTTCGAGGTTTCCCACCACATCAAGTCCGAATAGGGGGCGTAAGATAAGCAGCGCGCAATGCAGGCATCCACACCGGGACGGATATTATAGAAGCCCTCCGGTGTGCGCCCGCCCTCGATGATGAAGGGGCGGTCGCGCTCGTCCACATCGGAGGTCAGCAGCTTGGCGCTTTCTGCGTCAGTGCGGGCGATGACCAAAGTTGGCGTCCCCATCACGTCGGCGGCCAGGCGCGCCGCCGTAAGATTGCGGATATGCTGGCCGGTGGGGATCAAAACCTTGCCGCCCAAATGGCCGCATTTCTTTTCCGACGCCAACTGGTCTTCGAAATGCACGGCGGCAGCGCCCGCTTCGATGAATGCCTTGGTAATCTCAAACGCGTTCAAGGGGCCGCCGAAACCGGCTTCGGCATCGGCAACGATGGGCGCGAACCAATCACGCTCGGCGCCGCCTTCGGAATGCTCGATCTGATCGGCGCGCTGCAAAGTGCGGTTGATCTTGGCCACCAACTCGGGCGCACCGTTGGCGGGATAAAGGGATTGGTCCGGATACATGGCACCGGCGGTGTTGGCGTCGGCGGCCACCTGCCAGCCGGACAGATAAATGGCGTCTAAGCCGGCGCGCACCATCTGCATGGCCTGGTTGCCGGTCACCGCGCCTAGGGCACCGACGAATTCTTGCGCTTGCAGCATGGACCAAAGCCGGTTGGCGCCGCGCGCCGCCAGGGTTTGGGCGACAACCACCGAGCCCCGTAATTTCTCAACGTCTGCGGCGCTATAGGGCCTCTCGATGTCGTCAAAACGGCCATCAGGCGTATCGGCAACGATTTGGTCGAAGGGGGTTTCGGGGCCGGCCATTGTCTTTCTCCTAAGTAGTATTTAATCGGTATGTATAAATTGACTAAATGTTGAAAAACATCCATAACTATTTGAATAAAAGAAGTTAATATGATACACAAATTGATATAAAATATTGTCATTTTGTAAATATTGTAAATTTTCAAGGATTATCATGGCCGAACGCGCGCAAAAATTGTTCGCTGGAACCCGCATTCGCCGCCTGCGCCGGGAATTGAACATCACCCAGTTGCAGATGGCCGGCGATCTCGGCATTTCGCCGAGCTATCTGAACCTGATCGAGCGCAACCAGCGGCCCTTGAGCGCGCAGATCTTGCTGCGCCTGGCCGATACCTTCGATATCGATTTAAAGGAATTCTCCGGCGACGACCAAAGCCACGCGGCGGCGTCCTTGAAAGAGGTGTTTTCCGATCCAGTGTTCGCCGATATGCAGATTTCCAATGCGGAGCTGACCGATCTCGTTGGTGCCAGCCCGTCGGCGGCGCAGGGCGTGGTGTCGCTCTACCGGGCCTACCGGGAATCCCTGGCCGGCAATGCCGCCATGGCGGAACGGCTGGCCAACAACGAGGGCGCCCAGTCCCAGGACATGATGCGCTTTCCTATCGATGAGGTGCGCGACTATTTCCACGATTCCAACAACTATTTCCCGGAGTTGGAGACCGCCGCCGAAACATTGTGGGCTGAGGCGGAGTTGACCAGCGAAGATTTGTATCTGGGTCTTCGCGGGCATTTGAAGCGGGCCCACGATATCGCCGTCCGCCTGCTGCCAGTCGATACCCTGCCCGATGTCACCTGGCGGCTGGATCGCCATTCCCGGCGTTTGTTTCTGTCCGAAGTGCTGGTGCAACCGTCGCGCAATTTCCAACTGGCGCTACATGCGGGATTTCTAGGCTTCGGTGAATTGCTCGACGAGATGGTGGCGCGCACCAGCCTGGCCGGCGACGAAGCCCGCCAACTTTGCCGTTTGGGCCTCGCCAACTATTTTGCCGGCGCGGTGATGATGCCTTATCAGGCCTTTCACGCGGCGGCGGAAAAATTCCGCTACGATATCGAATTGATCGGCTATCGCTTCAATTCCAGTTTCGAACAGACCAGTCACCGGCTGACCACGCTCAGCCGCGCCGGCGCCAAGGGCGTGCCCTTCTTTTTCCTGCGCATCGATCATGCCGGCAATATATCCAAACGGTTCTCGGCGTCGGGTTTCCATTTCGCCCGCTTCGGCGGCACCTGCCCGCGCTGGAATATCTTCGAAGCCTTCCAGACACCGGACCGCACCGGCACCCAGCCGGTGGTGATGGAAGACGGTACAAAGTATTTTACCATTTTCCGCACTGTCCGCGGCATGGGCGGCGGCCACAACCTGCCGCGCCAGCAATTGGCCATCGGCATCGGCTGTAAGCTGGATTACGCCAGAAAGCTGGTTTATGCGGACGGCCTCGACTTGGCCGGTGATATCAACGCCACGCCGATCGGGGTCAATTGCCGGCTCTGCATGCGCGCCGATTGCAACCAGCGCGCCAACCCGCCCCTCAACCGCCGGGTCATGGTTGCCGACAACTACCGGGGCGCATCCCCCTTCACATTCGCCCAGCTTTGATGAAGCTGGGGATCGCCACTGCGGTGCTCGCCGCGCTCTTGACGCCGGTCCCGGTGGCGGCGGCAGTTATAGAAACCGGCGCCTTCCACGACGCGGGCCGGGGCCGAGATGTACCCTATAAGGCCTATTGGCCCAATGGCCAAAAGGGACCGCGCCCCGTGGTGATTTTTTCCCACGGGCTCGGCGGCACGCGGAGCGCGGCGGCGTATCTCGGCAGCGCTCTTAGCAGCGCCGGTTTTATCGCAATCCATATTCAGCACGCAGGTTCTGACGCGGTTGTCTATCGCGGATCACAGAACCGGCGGGAAGTTTCGGATGCTTTGCGAGCCTCGGTCCGCGTGCCGGCCAATGGGCACAACCGTTTTTTGGATTTGCCCTTCGTTTTGGACGCGTTGACGATGCGCAACATGGACGGTCCGTGGGCTAACAAATTGGACCTTGGTCGTGTCGGCATGGCGGGCCATTCCTATGGCGCCCGCTCGGTGCTGGTGGCAGCGGGACAGCGTATCGGGAAGAAATATATCAGCTTCCGGGAGCCCCGAATTCGTGCCGGCATCGCAATCAGCACTTCCAGCCCAAGCGGCAATTTGGAAATGGGCCGGGTGTTCGGCGATATATCGATCCCGCTTCTGCATATCACCGGAAGCAGGGACCGCGGTGCCTATTCCTGGCGCAGCCATATCACGCCAGCATCGCGCCTCGAGCCTTACCGGGCCATCAACGCGCCCATACAATATCTCCTGGTGCTCGAAGACGCCGACCATTTCGTCTTTTCTGGAAGGCGGCTGGGGACGCGCCGCGAAAAACCGTTGGATAAAGCCCATATTGCCTCGGTAGCGCGCATCGCCACCGCTTTTTTCAAGGCCCACCTGATGGACGACAACCAAGCCCTTGTGTGGCTCAGAAACGAATACTCGAAAACTCTGGCGGCCGGCGATCGCTTCACATTTCGCTAATTTACCCCTTGCGAAGATGGCTCCGCAGGCTATTTAAGTACTAACGCATATTGCGACGCCAAAAACCGTAAGGAACCGTAAGAAAGCGTCATAACCGTAAGGGGGGGCAAAACGGTGTTGCGAGATAAATTTTTTTAATTACACGTATTAATGAAAACGATGGTAGTTCAATTTTTGAACGAGCCCTGATTTCGTTGACCCGGACGAAGCCAACCCTTAGTCAAGCTTTCCAATTCCATATTTGACGGCGGACCCAAACCCATGACTGATCTAAAAATGACTTTTGCCTGCGGCGATTATGACCGCATGGAAGCACTAATGCGGGGCGAGATTGTGCCCGAGGGTATCGAGTTGCAATTCGAAGCTATCCAGGCGCCCCGCGAAATTTTCGACCGCATGGTGCAAAAACGCGAATTCATGATGGCCGAATTGTCGTCGTCCGAGTTCATCTCCATGACCGGGCAAGGGGATTGCCCGTTTGTCGCTCTGCCGGTGTTCCCGTCGAAGGCGTTCCGCCACGGTTTTATCTGCATCAACAAAAATGCCGGCATCAAGAGCCCCAAAGATCTGGCCGGCAAGCGCATCGGCACGCCGCTTTACACCCAAACCGCCGCGGTCTGGATCCGGGGCATGCTGGAAACCGATTACGGCGTGGACTTAAGCGGTGTTCATTGGCTGCAAGGGGCCATCGAAAAGCCCGGCAGCCACGGCCATGCCAAGGTGCCGCCGCTCCTCAAACCCGTCGATATCGAGATTAACGAGACCGGCAAGTCTTTGTCCGATCTTCTGGCCGACGGCGAATTGGACGCGGTCTTGGGCTCGCGCATGCCAGACTCGGTGGTCACTTCGGGCGATGTGGATTGGCTTTTCCCCGATTTCCGGCAAGAGGAAAAAGACTATTACGCCCGCACCGGCATCCATCCGATCATGCATCTGGTGGCCATCCGGCGCGAGGATTACGAGGCAAATCCCTGGATCGCAAAACCACTATACGATGCCTTTTGCAAATCCAAGGATATCGCGCTCAAAAAGATGGGCTTTTCCGGCGCCCAGAAGATCATGCTGCCGTTCCTCTACGGGGATCTTGTCGAGGTGGACCAATTGTTCGGCGGCGATCCCTGGCCCTACGGTGTCGAGGCCAACCGCAAGACCCTGGAGGCGCTGGTCGCCCACTTGGTGGAGCAGAGACTGATCGCCGAAAGCCTGGACGTGGATGATTTGTTTCTGGATGTCACATGAAAAAACTCGCCATCATCGATGATTATGAACAGGTTGCGCTGGGGCTGGCCGACTGGTCGGCCCTGGACGGCGACGTGGAGATCAGCGTTTTTCATGATCACCTGTATGACGAGGATGAAATTGCCGCGCGCCTGGCCGATTTCGAGATCATCTGCATGATGCGCGAACGCACGCCCTTTCCGCGCTCGCTGATCGAAAAGCTGCCCAAGCTGGAGCATCTTTTTACAAGCGGCATGCGCAACTGGTCCCTGGACACTGAAGCCGCGCGGGACAACGGCATTGCCGTCACCGGCACGCCGACACTTAGCTATCCGGCATCCGAGCATGCCTGGGCGCTGATCCTGGCGCTGGCCAAACGGGTGACGGTAGAAGACGCAGCGACGCGGTCCGGGCGATTTGGCACCGGTGTCAGCCTTGGCCTCCGGGATAAGACCCTCGGCATCATCGGGCTTGGCAAGTTGGGCGCCCAGGTCGCTGATGTGGGTAAGGCGTTCGGCATGAACGTCACCGCCTGGAGCACCAATCTGACCGAAGAAGCCTGCAAGGAGGCCGGCGTCAATTACGCCACCAAGGAGGCGTTTTACGGCAACGCCGATTTCATCTCCATCCATGTGCATCTCGGCACCCGCAACAAAGGACTGGTGGGCGCCGCCGAGATTGCCATGATGAAGCGATCCGCGTACCTCATAAACACCGCGCGCGGCCCGGTCATCGATGAAGCGGCGCTGATTGCCGCGTTGCGGGACGGCGTCATCGCCGGCGCCGGGCTGGATGTGTTCGAGGTGGAGCCGCTGGCCGCCGACAATCCGCTCTTAAGCATGGACAATGTCGTATTGACGCCGCATCAGGGATACGTAACCCGTGAAAACTACGTCAATTTCTTCGAGGCCGCAGTGGCCAATGTGCGCTCCTGGCTAGACGGCACGGTCATCAACGAGCTACCGTAAAGCTGGCCGGTACGGTCAGATTTATGCTTTAATCGCAGCGAATTTTGAAGGGGGTTTTAGAACCATGTCACCAGATAGCATCAGTCCGGAACGGGCGGAGGAATTAAAAAATATCATGGAAGAGTTGGAATCCATGAACCACGAGGCCATGGCCAACAATCTCTGGATCAGGACCAAATGGAATTCGGCCAATCAGAAACCCTGGCACACATACGATGCCGAACCGCCGGCCATCCCCGAACACGGCCTGCCGCTGGAGAATGCCAAGCCGGTGCCGCATATCTGGAAATGGAATTTCTTTTCGAATTATCTGCAAAAACTGGCCGATCTCTGCCCGCTGGAACTGACCGAGCGCCAATCTGTGCTGCTCACCAATCCCTCTTTTTCGACCGGTTACAAAGTCACCAACACCATGCGCATCGCCATTTCCATCTACAAAAAAGGCGACAACGCCGTGCCCCACATGCACGCCCCCAACGCCAGCCGTACCATCTTGTCGGAAGGCGCCGGCTATACCTATGTGGAAGGCGAGCGTCTTCCCGCCTACCGGGGCGATCTGATCCTTACCCCCAACGGCACCTGGCACGCCCACGGCAACGATGATGACGAGCCGGTAATCTGGGCCGATACGCTGGATTGGCCGCTGATGGATTTTCTGGGCCTCATCTGGGTGCGCAACGACCACGAGAATGCCAAACTCAACGATGCCCCCGATCAGGGTTTTTCGACCAGGTTTTACGGTACAGGCGGCATGCTGCCGCGCTTCCAGGGGCCTGGCCGGGGTTCCGGAAAGAAGCAGACCGAAATGTTCTACTACGCCGGCTCCGATATCCGCACCACGCTCAAAGACCTTCGCGGTATGGATGGCGATCCCCACGAAGGCATTATCATGGAGTTCGTCAATCCCAAGAACGGACGCCCCATATTCCCGTCGCTCCGCTATCAGGCGCAGCTTTTGCGTTCCGGCGAGGAAACCTTGGAATTCCGGCACACCGCCAACACGGTCTACAGCGTGCTCGAAGGCGAAGGCGTCACCATCTGCGACGGCAAGGAAATGGAGTGGTCGCAGAGCGATTTCTTCGTCACCCCCAGCCACCTGTGGCGCAAGCACAAGAACACCGGCTCCGAAGATGCGATCCTCTACAGCTATTCGGATTCGCCGGTGATCGAATGCATTGGCCATTATAACGCGCAAGGACGGACCAAGGCCGGCTCGGTGATCGAACTGGCCGACGACTAGCCCAGTTGCGGCCTACTCGGCGCCTTCGAAGCGGTAATAATTGGCATAGCGCATGAGATTTTCATCGCTCATGGAAAACAGCACGGTGTCTTCCTCGGCCCGGTGTTCGATCCAATGCCAGATCGGGGCGGCCACGCAATCACCCCGGCCCCAGGAAAACTCATGATCGCCGATTAGGGAAGTGCCGGCGCCCATCATCGGCGAGAACACGGTGTTGGCGGAATGGCGGTAACGGCGCGTTGCCTGCCCCGCTTCCAGTCTTTCCACGGTGATGGCAATGGTCGGCATTTCATCGGCCTCAAGCCCAATCCGGCGACCGAAATAGCCTTCGTCATCGGGGCTCGCACCGTCTAGCCGCGCCTGAATGGTCTCCCAGGTAAAGCGATAGGGCGAATCCGGCGTTACCCGGTCAACCTTGGCGTAGCCGTCCGGGTGGGGCTCAAAAAACATCGGCTCCAGCAGCGCCGTCAGCGGCACATCGAGCCCGTCCAGCCAATAAGCGGGCGCATCGCCATCGTGGCCGTGGCCGTGCCAGCTCCAGCCCGGCGTCAACACGATGTCACCAGTCTCCATCGGGTGCTTGTCGCCGTTGACCACCGAGAACGAGCCTTCGGCCTCGATAATGACGCGGAGCGCGTGCGGCGTATGGCGGTGCGAGCGGGCTTCTTCGCCCGGCAGGATGGTCTGGTAGGCGTTGACCTGAGTTTTGGTGGTGGCGTAGTCGTTGCCCTCGGCCGGATTGCGAAGCACCATGTTGCGCCGTTCGGCCAAGTCCGTATTGATCAGCCGGCTGGCCGCATCCAGCGCCGCTTTACAATCTGAATAGCGCCAATGGGTGGGGAGAAATCCGGTGTCAGGTTCGGGCCGGAGAAGTGGTTTTTCGCGCTCAATCCAACCGGGCGTCATATTAAGTGGCGCAATAGCCCGATAAAGCGCATCGAGATTTCCCGCGTCCTGTAGGGCCTGGACCGCATCGGACTTGTTGATTGTTGTCATCGCTTGCTCCTCCGCTCGCAAATAATACTATCAGATATCCAAGCTGCATAGGTGGAAGGAATTGAGATCATGCACGACAAAGAATATCTGTTGTCGCTGTTGAATTACAACGTTTGGGCCAATGAAGAATTTTTTCGGCAGATTAAGGAACTGCCGGACAGCGAGGTCAACAAACAACGGCCATCCCTGATGAATAATCTTCTGATTTCGGTGAATCATTTGTTGGTCATAGACAAGGTTTGGATGGCGCATATGAAGGGCGAAAAACATGAATTCGGCGCGCTGCAATCCATCCTCCATGAAGACCTGGATGATCTCTTCGCCGCCAAACGGCAGATGGACAATGAGATCAATGACTATGTGACAGAGCTGGAGCCTGAGCAGCTGGAAGAAATTATCGATTATGTGCTGATCGGCGGTAATTCCGGGAGCTTGCCCCGTTATATGATCATCACCCATCTGGCCGTGCATGGCGCCTTCCATCGGGGCTTCATCGGCGACATGTTCGGCCAGATACCGGTTGTCCCGGCGGGCCAAGACATCCCGGTGTGGGAGCGGGCGCTGCGGGTTGGCTAATGAAAAAAATATTCATTGATGAAATCAACGGTCGGGGTTAACGTTTTAACGCACTGAACGAAAATGTATTTGGCTGAATAAACTTTAGAGTCACAAATGCACCCATGGGAGAGCACTTATGAAGATCACCAAATTAGCATTACTGGCCTCCGCCGCCGCGCTTCTGTCGTCGCCGGCGCTCGCACAAAAATCGAAAGACACCTTGCGCATTGCCGTCAACAATCCGTTCGCCGTCCTGTCGGGCTATCATTTGCCCGTCGATGATGCCGGCGCCATCTACCGGGACGTCTATGAAGGGTTGATCGCCTATGATGAGCACAAAAAGAAATATATCCCGATGCTGGCCAAGGCCTGGCGCCGGGTCGCCCCCGATACGTTGGAATTCGATCTTCGCGACGACATCAAGTTCCATAACGGCAATGCCTTCGATGCCGACGACGTGGTCGCCACCGTCAATTACGTCAAGGATCCCAAGGTCAAGCTGACCTTCAAGCGGCGCTACAGCTGGGTCAAGCGAGTGGAGAAGCTGGGCAAGTTCAAGGTGCGCATCGTCTCCAAAAAGGTGAACTCCGTCGATCTCGGCAACATGGCCTACCGCATCGTCATGTGGGACGCCGAGACGATGGCCAAATTGGACAAGGTTTCCGATTACGGGCGGCTGTCACCAGTCGGCACCGGATCATACAAGGTCCTGCAGGTGGACAAAAACAAGGGCACCATCGTCGAGCGCTATGCAGGCTACAATTCCAACAAGGAATATAACCGTGCCGGCATCAAGCGCATCCACGCCATCTCCATGCCCGACCGCCAGACCCAGGTGGCGCAATTGATGGTCGGCGGTATCGATCTGATCCGCAACGTGCAGCCCGATACGGCCAAGAATCTGAAAACCAACCCAGCCCTTCGGGTCACCGCCGTGCCAGCGCCGTCGATCTTCTATATCGCGCTGGATTCGGTGAACAAATCGGGCAACAAGGCGATCAGCGATCCCCGCGTCCGCCTGGCCATCCACAAGGCCATCGACCGGGATAAACTGATCAAGCACCTGGTCCCCGGCGGCGAAGTGGCGACCAAGCTGGAAGCCTTGTGCTTCAAGGAAACGACCATTGCCTGCAAATATACGGTGAAGGCGCCGGAATATGATCTGGAAGGCGCCAAGAAGCTTATGATCGAGGCCGGCTATCCGAACGGCTTCGATCTGGACTATCTGGTCTATACGCCGATGGTGCAATTGGGCGAGGCAGTGGCCGGCGAATTGCGCAAGATCGGCGTCCGCGCCAAGATCACGCCGGCGACCATCGGCCTTTACCGGCGAAAACAGGGCCAGGGCAAGTTACAGGCCTGGTCGATCCTCTTTCCCACCGGCAGCCATCCCGATGCCGCTTCCATTCTTGGTGTTTATTTCAACGGAGGGGGCAACCAGTATTACGGTGATCCTTTGTTGCGCCAGGGTATCCGCGACGCCGCGGCGGAGTTTACAGTGGCAAAGCGTGCCGACCACTACCAGAAGGTCTTCGACCGGGTGAATGAGATGCATTACGTCTTCCCGATCACCTCAATCCCCAGCGTCTATGCCCATTCCAAGGACGTGAAGCTGGTTACTGATTCCATGAGCACCGGCGATGTCTGGATCGGCAATTTCGAATGGAACTAAAGCGGATCAACGCATAGCAATCGGGCGCCCGTGCACTGGCAAGGGCGCCCGAATTGTATGGGTTGCGGATTACCCTTTATAGGCTTCGATCACCGGGCCCATGCCGCCTTCGGGCTGGGTCTCATATTGCAGCACATCGTCCGGGATCGTGACCCAGTCGTGCGCCTGACTGGTCCACAGATGGGCCGCCGGCTCGATACCGCTGGCGTCATCCAGGAGGCCGGTCTTGACCGAAGCCATCGGCGCGTCCTTGCCCCGGTGGAAAATCCGGTTGCCGCATTCGGGGCAAAAATTGCAATCGGACTCGCGCCCGGAGGCGGCGGTTTTGGTGTAGGTTTTGGCCTCACCTTTCAAAACCGTGATCGCATCGGAGGGCACCATGATCGCCATGCCAAAGGCGCTGCCCGATTGTTTCTGGCAGGCAACGCAGTGGCAGACATAGGCGGTCACCGGCTCGGCTGAAATCTCGAAGCGAAAGGCGCCGCACTGGCAGCCTCCCGTATATGGCGCTGGCATGATGTTAACTCCCTGAAAAAAATTTATCCATTAAGCAAGGTGGCTTGGCTAGTACAATTCCTTCATGCGCTGCTCATAATTTTCGTTCATCGCAGCGGCATCCTTGTCATGGCGCAGCGCAATCACCTGGGCAGGTGACGGTACCGCCCGGCGGTCCACTTGCGCTTCCGCATCCCACAAATTCGAACGCACGATGGAGCGGGCACAAACGTAATAAACCTGCTCGATATGGATAATGATGCCGCATTTGGGCGGCTTGCCGTTAATATCCATGGGCGCCAGCAATTCCGCATCGTCGGTAATCTCGGCCCGGCCGCCGATACGCAGACATTCGGCGACGCCCGGTATCAGGAACAGCAATCCGACGGCGGGGTTTCGCAAAATATTGTTCAGCGTGTCGGCGCGGTTGTTGCCGGTCCGGTCGGGGATCAGCAATGTTTTGCCATCTAGGATAGCCACGAAGCCGGGATCATCTCCCTTGGATGACACATCGCCGACCGTGCCGATCATAACCATGGGCGACAGCCCGATGAATTCGCGGGTAATCTCGTCCAGGACCGGCATTTCGACTAGCAGGGAGTTCGGGTTCGGCTCGCCG
>JABHAA010000088.1 GCA_018674495.1 Rhodospirillaceae bacterium
GATGGCGGCGATGATGGCGGCGACCGCCGTACAGAAGACGATGATACCCGCGACGATTTACCGCCACCTCCGCCTCCGCCGGAGCCCCAGCCGCCCGTGGTAACCTTGGACGCCGCAGTCGGCGACGAGGATACGGCCATTGAATTGACGATTAGCGCCACCATACCCAGCGGCTCGCCCGGACAATTGCAAAGCGTTACCATATCCAATATTCCCGAAGGCGCGACCATCAGCCTCGACGGCCAGGAATTGGTGTTGACCCCCCATGCCGACGGCACCTCCAGCATCCAATTGTCGCCGGCGCAGCTGACCGGTCTGACCATCCAGCCGGGTCTCGATGAAAATGCCGACTTCGATCTTGAAGTCAGCGCTGCGAACTTCGACCAGATTACTGGCTCGACGGCGACCGGCACTGGAACACTGGATGTTACCGTCAATGCGACTGTCGATCCGGCGGTAGTGACTGCGGCCCCCGGCACCGGCACTGGCGATGAAGACACCGCCATTGCCGTCGATATTTCCACCGAGCTGGCCGACGCCGACGGCACCGTGACCAGCCTGACGATCACCGATATTCCGGATGGCGCCGTTCTGATGAGCGGCGACACGGTCATCGAATTGACCGGTCCCGACGCTGACGGGCTGTACAGCGCCGTGTTGTCGCCCGACCAGTTGACCGGCCTGACGATAACGCCGGATCAGGACGACGCCCATGATTTCAGCCTGAACATCACCGCTACGTCGACCGATATCGATCCCGATATGGTGGATAACGCCGACGCCCAGGCCGCCGTCAACGATGCCGCTAGCGCCCAGTCCGCCGAGGATGCCGCCGTCGCCGCGTCCGACGCTGCCGATCTGGCCATCACCGAGGCGCAATCGGACTTGGACGCGGCTATCGAAGCCCGCGATAATCCCGATCCGGAAGCGACGGAAGCGGACCTTGCCGTGCTGGAGACCGCGGTCAGCGATGCCGAGACGGCTCTCGCCACGGCCCAATCTGATGCCGCCGACGCGCAAACGGCGGAAGACAGCGCCATCGCCACGTCCGATGCCGCCGATGCGGTGGCCGCCAACTATGCGCCGAGCATCGCCGCCGTCGAGGCGGTCGCCGAAGCCGAAGCCGCCGCCGATGCGGTTTTCGAGGCCGAGGCCACGCTTAGCGATGCCGAAACAGCCGCCGCCGATGCGCAAACCGCCGAAGAAAATGCCATCGCCGCCTCCGATGCCGCCGATCTGGCGGTGACCGACGCTGAGACAGCGGTTAGCGACGCCGAAGCCGCTCTCGCCGAGGCCGTGAATGCCCCGGGCGGTAGCACGGAAGCCGAAATTACCGTGTTGGAGGCCGCCGTTGCCGACGCCGAGACTGCGCTCGGCGATGCTACCCAAGCCGCTAGTGATGCGGCGACCGCTGAAACCGATGCCATCGCCGCGTCCGATACCGCTGATGTGGCCGTCACCGATGCCACAACTGCGCTTTCGGATGCCCAGACCGTTGCCGAAACAACCGCCGCCGCCGCTGACGATGCGGTTATCGCCGCCGCCGATGCCGCCGTCGCCGCCGAAGCCGAATTGGCGAGCGCTACGTCCGATGCCGCCGAGGCGCAAGCCGCTGAAGACCTGGCAACCGCCGCGTCCAATGCCGCAGATGCGGTGGTCGCGGATGCGCAAACCGCCCTTGATGACGCCACCACGGCGCTAACCGACGCCAACGCGGCGGTTAGTCCGGACGCCCCGACCGAAGCCGAAATTGCGGAGTTGGAGACCGCGGTTGCCGATGCCGAAGCGGCCCTCACCGCCGCCGAAACTGATGCCGCCACCGCGCAGGCGGCGGAAGACAGCGCCGCGACCGCATCCAATGCCGCCGATACGGTCGAAGCCGAGGCCCAAGCCACCTATGATGCGCTGACCACCGGTCATGCTACCAACACCAGCGAGACCTTCGCCCAAACTGTCGAGGTGATCGCCACCGTCGATGCGCCGGAAGTGACCACCCTGGATGCCTCGGGCGATGAAGATACGGCGATTGCGCTGGATATTACGGCCACCGTCGATGAAATCGATATCCCGGACGGCACGTTGGAAAGCATCACCATCGGCGATATTCCCGATGGCGCCACGCTGACTTACGTGGATGATACCGGCGCGACGGTTGAGCTGACCGTCACCAACGGCAGCGTCACGCTGAGCCCCGATCAGTTGAATGGTCTGGCGATCACGCCGCTCGAAGACGACGCCGGCGATTTTGATCTTAGCGTCTCCGCCACGGCGGTCGATATTGACCCCGATTTCCAGATCGCCGTCGATGCGGCTGAAACTGCCGCCACCGATGCAACCACGGCGCTTTCCGGTGCCCAATCGGCCGCGACCGCCGCCGATACAGCCGAGGCCGATGCCATCGCCGCCTCTGACGCCGCCGATGTGACCGCCGCCGATGCTGAAACTGCCGTCACCGATGCCGGTACGGCGCTTTTGGAAGCCGTTGACGCTGGCGCTACCGATGCCGAGGTTGTCCTTTTGGAAACCGCGTTGGCCGACGCCGAAACCGCACTCACCGATGCCAACATCGCCGCCGCCGATGCGGCGATCGCTGAATCCGATGCCATCGCCGCCTCTGACGCCGCCGATGCGGAACTTGCCGAAGCGCAAACCACCGCTGATGCCGCCGATGCTACCCTGGCCGACGCGGAAACCGCGCTCGCCAATGGCGAAGTTTCCAATACCAGCGAGCCAGTCAATCTGAATGTGGAGGTGATCGCCACCGTCGATGCGCCGGAGCTCGCCGCCGAAGACGCAAGTGGCTTTGAAGATACGGCGATTCCGTTGGATATAACGGCCACTGTCGATACCATCGATATCCCGGACGGCACGCTGGAAAGCATCACCGTCACCGGTTTCCCGGCGGGCGCTACCGTGACCTACACGGATGCGACCGGTGCGACGGTTGAGCTGGCCGTCACCGACGGCGGCATCACGCTGAGCCCTGATCAGTTGAACGGCCTGGCGGTCACGCCGGCCGAAGACGATGCCAATGATTTCGATCTGACCGTCACCGCGACGGCCACCGATACCGACCCCGATACCGGCGCCGTGGTCACCAATACCTCGGATCCGGTGCCGCTGGCCGTCACCGTCACCGCCACCGTCGATGCGCCGGAGGTTGTCGCCCAGAGTGCTTCAGGCGATGAAGACACGGCGATCCCGCTGGAGATTACCGCCACGGTCGATGAAATCGGCATCCCGGACGGCACCTTACAAAGCATCACCATCGGCGATATTCCCAGCGGTGCCACGCTGACCTATACGGATGATACCGGCGCCACGGTTGAGCTGACCGTCACCGATGGCAGCGTCACGCTGTCGCCGGAGCAATTGACCGGTCTTCAGATCACGCTGCTCGAAGACGATGCCAATGATTTCGATCTGACCGTCACCGCGACGGCGACCGACACCGATCCCGATACCGGCGCCGTTGTTACCAACACCAGTGATCCGGTGCCGCTGAGCGTCGAGGTGATCGCCACCGTCGATGCGCCGGAAGTGACCGCCCAGGATGCCTCGGGCGATGAAGATACGGCGATCCCGCTGGATATTACGGCCACCGTTGACGAAATCGATATCCCGGACGGCACCCTGCAAAGCATCACCATCGGCGATATTCCCGCCGGCGCCACGTTGACCTATACGGATGATACCGGCGCGACGGTTGAATTGACCGTCACCGATGGCAGCGTCACGCTGTCGCCGGAGCAATTGAACGGCCTGGCGATCACGCCGGCCGAAGACGACGCCAATGATTTCGATCTCAGCGTGTCGGCCACCGCGACTGATACCGATCCCGATACCGGCGAGACTGTCACCAACACCAGTGTGCCGGTGGTATTGGCCGTCGTTGTCCTGGCCACCGCCGAGGTCGAGATTTCGGCCCAGGATGCGACGGGCGCCGAAAACACAGCGATCCCGTTGGATATCACCGCTTCCGTGGATGTGGGCGACGATACGTTGGAAAGCGTGACCATCGGCGATATCCCGCCCGGCGCCACGATTACCTATGTGGATAGTGCTGGCGTCACCCAGGAAATCATTGTCACCGACGGCAGCGTCACGCTGAGCCCGGAGCAGTTGAATGGCCTGGCGCTCACGCCGCCCACTGACGATGTGAGTGATTTCGCCCTGAGCGTTTCCGCCACGTCTACCGATACCGATCCCGACACCGGCGAGATTGTCACGGCCACCGATGGGCCGGTGCCCTTGAACGTGGTTGTCACTGGCGGCAACGTCGCGCCGGAGGCAGGCGACGATGTGGTGTCCGGCATCGAAGACATACCGGTGGTCATCAATTTCGATACGCTTCTCGCCAACGATGAGGATGCCGATGGCGACATTCTCGAAATTACGGCTGTTAATAATCCGGTCGGCGGTACCGTCGAGATCGTCGACGGCCAAATTGTGTTCACGCCGGACGCCGATTACAGCGGCACGGCCACCTTTGACTATACCGTGACCGACCCCGACGGCCTGACCTCGACGGCGACCACCACCGTTGACATCGAAGCGGTTGCCGATGCGCCGTTAGTGTCGGTGAACGTCACCATGGTCTCGCAGACCTTCGATGATGACGATGTCGAAGATTTGGACGGCGTTGTCCATCAGTTCAGAGCCAAGGACGATGACAGCCCCGATATCAAGCACGGCGCCGAGTCTGTTTATGACGTCGACATCGAGGCGGCGCTGGTCGATACCGATGGCTCCGAGTCTCTGTCGACCATTGAAGTAACCGGCCTGCCCAGCGGCGCCACTTTGTCCGCCGGTACATTGAACCCAGATGGTTCCTGGACTTTGACGTCCGAACAGTTGGACGGTTTGCAAATGACCCTCGATCCGACGGTTCCAGACGATTTTGAACTAACGGTTAGTGTCACCTCGACGGAAGAAAGTAATCTCGATAGCGCGACCTCGTCGTCTTCGGCCAGCATTGTTGTCAATCTGGAGCCTGATGCCGTTGATGATGCGATGACCTTGAATGAGGATGCGGCCACCATCATCGACTTGACGGCCAACGACACGGATCCCGATGGCGACCCCTTGAGCGTTGTCGAGATCACCCATCAGCCGCACCACGGCACGGTGGTTATCAACGAAGACGGCACGGTAACCTACACCCCCGATGCGGACTATAATGGCTCCGACCACTTTACCTATATGGTTTCCGATGGCGCCGGGGGTTTCGATACGGCGCGCGTCAATTTGACCGTCGATCCGGTCAATGACGCGCCGGTTGCGGTCGACGATACGGCGGTCATAGACGAAGATTCCTCGGTGAATTTGAACGTCATGGCCAACGATTACGATGTGGACGGCGGCGAGATGTTTATGGACAGTGTTACCCAGCCGGAGCACGGCACGGTGACCATCAACGGCAACGGCACTGTGACCTATACGCCGGACGCCAATTACAACGGCGCCGACAGCTTCACCTATACGATCGTTGACGGCGACGGTGCCACCTCGACGGCAACGGTCGAGCTGACCGTTAACCCCGGCGATGACGTGCCGGTCGCGGTTGCCGATGTGGCGACCTTGGATGAGGATTCCTCGGCGATTATCGATGCCTTGTCCAATGATACCTCGGCCGATGGCGATTTCAGCCTCGACAGCTTCACCCAGCCCGAGCATGGCTTGGTCACGGTGAACGCGGACGGCAATTTCGTTTATACCCCGGATGCCAACTACAACGGCGGCGACAGCTTCACCTACACGATTGTTGATGCCGACGGTGATGTTTCCACGGCGATTGTCAGTGTCGCCGTCAATCCGGTGGATGATCCGGTGGTGGCGGTGGAAGACAGTGCAATCCTGAACGAAGACGCCGCTGCGGTGATCGACGTGCTTGCCAACGACACCGCCGTTGATGGCGGGCTCGAGTTGACCGGCGTCACCCAACCGCTGCATGGCACGGTTTCCATCAACGATGACGGCACCGTCACTTACACCCCGGCGGAGAACTACAACGGCACCGACAGCTTCACCTATTCCATCACCGATGCCGATGGTGACACCTCGACGGCTACGGTCAGCCTGACCATCAATCCGGCCAACGATGATCCGGTGGCCGTTGATGACAGCGCTACACTCAGCGAAGACACCTCGGCGGTAATCGACGTGCTCGCCAACGACAGCGATTTGGACGGCGATACCGTCAGCCTCGATAGCGTCACCCAGCCGGAGCACGGCACCGTGGTCATCAACGCAGACGGCACGGTTACTTACACGCCGGACGCCGACTACAACGGCTCCGACAGTTTTACCTATACGATCAGTGATGGCGCCGGCGGCACCGATACTGCGACGGTTAATTTGACCGTCGATCCCGAAAACGACGATCCGGTGGCCGTTGATGACAACGCTGTCCTAGCCGAAGATACGGCGGCGGTGATCGATGTGCTCGGCAATGATACGGATTTGGATGGCGACACCATTAGCCTCGACAGCGTCACCCAGCCCGATCATGGCACGGTTACCATCAACGAGGACGGCACGGTGACGTACACGCCGGACGCCAACTATACCGGTTCGGACAGCTTTACCTATCAGATCAGTGACGGCGCCGGCGGCACCGATACGGCGGTTGTCAATCTGACCGTGAATTCGGCGAATGACGTGCCTGTGGCGGTGGCCGATGTGGCGAGCCTTGATGAAGATTCTTCCGCGATCATTGATGCGCTGGCCAACGACATGGCTGCGGATGGCGGCTTGGCCCTTGATAGCTTTACCCAGCCGGAGCATGGCGTGGTAACCGTGAACGCGGATGGCAATTTCGTCTATACCCCGGAAGCCAACTATAACGGCGGCGATAGCTTCACCTATACCATCACCGATGCCGACGGCGACACCTCGACGGCGATTGTCAGTGTTGCGGTCAATCCGGTGAACGACCCGGTTGTCGCGGTTGACGACGCTGCGGTCCTGAACGAAGACGCCGCTGCGGTGATCGATGTGCTGGCCAACGACACCGCCGTCGATGGCGGGCTCGAGTTGACCGGCGTCACCCAACCGCTGCACGGCACGGTTTCCATCAACGATGACGGCACCGTCACTTACACCCCGGCGGAGAACTACAACGGCACTGACAGCTTTACCTATACCATTACCGATGCCGATGGCGACACCTCGACGGCGACGGTCAGCTTGACCATAAATCCCGAAAATGACGATCCGGTCGCGGTGAATGATACGGTGTCGGGCATCGAAGATATCGCCGTGGTCATCAATCCCGAAACCCTGCTCGCCAACGATACCGATGTCGATGGCGGCGTGCTGGAGATCACGGCGGTCGATAGCCCGGTCGGCGGCACCGTCGAGATTGTGGACGGCAATGTGGTGTTTACTCCGGATGCCAATTTCAGCGGTAGCGCCAGTTTTGATTACACCGTGACCGATGCCTCCGGCGCCACCTCGACGGCAACCACCTCGGTCAATGTCGAAGCCGTTGCCGATGCGCCGACTTTGTCGGTTGGCATTGCTGAAGTTGAAGGTTCCGGCGAAGCCGATCTGTTCCCGGTTATGGATCACGATATTTCCAACGTGGTTATGTATGTGGATGTGGGCGGCGGCGAGATCATCAAGGTCAAGATCGAGGATTTCGACGGCCCCGATGCCAGTTTCCGGGATGCCGACGACCTGCCGCTCGAAGAATACGTGGCCGAGAATTATCCGGGTGGCGAATTGGTCGCAGTGACTATCAAGGCCGGCGACAATCAATTGGAAGAAGCCGGCCCTGGCGAGGGACAATTGTTTATTATCGATGGTACGGTCAGCCAGAATGATTTGCCCCTCGATGAAAATGTTCCGGGCGAGCTTACCTTTTCTTATAATCAGGCCCTCGACGGTGTGGAACCTTCTACTGGCGCCGGTGATGCTACTGTCTACGACGTCAATATTCAGTCCAACCTGACTGATACGGACGGCTCGGAAAGTCTGTCCATCACCGTAACCGATGTTCCGGACGGCGCATCCTTCACCGACGGAACCGAAAACGCCGACGGTTCCTGGACCTTTACCGCGGAAGAGTTGGACGGGCTGCAAATGACCGTGGACGATACCGTCGGCGATGATTTCTCTCTGACCGTCACCTCAACATCAACGGAAGCCAGCAACGAGGATAGCGCCAGCACCACTCTCACCACCAGCGTTGGCGTCAATACCGGCCCGGCGGCGGGCGACGATAGCGCCGTCTTGAACGAAGACGCTTCGACGGTAATCGATGTCCTTGCCAACGATTCCGATGTGGACGGCGATGACGTTTATGTCGGATCGGTTACCGAGCCGGAGCACGGCACCGTTGCCATCAATGAGGACGGCACCGTCACCTATACTCCGGACGCCGATTACAACGGCACCGACAGCTTTACCTATACGATATACGACGGTGAGGGAAATTCGGATACGGCGACGGTCAATCTGACGGTCAATCCGGAAAACGATGATCCGGTGGCGGTGGATGATACGGCGACGCTGAGCGAAGACGCTTCGGCAACACTCAACGTGCTCGGCAATGATACCGATCTGGACTACGATAGCTTAAGCCTGGATAGCGTTACCCAGCCCGACCATGGCACCGTGACCATCAATGAAGATGGAACGGTTACCTATACCCCCGACGCCAACTATAACGGCCCTGACAGCTTCAACTATACGATCAGCGATGGCGCCGGCGGCACTGACACGGCCACGGTGAATTTGACCATCGATCCTGAAAACGACGCGCCGGTGGCGACCGATGATTCGGCGATCCTCGGTGAGGATTCAGCAGCGACCCTGAACGTGCTCGCCAACGATTGCGATCTGGATGGCGATACCATAAGCCTGGATAGCGTTACCCAGCCGGAGCATGGCCTGGTCACTATCAACGAAGATGGCACGGTTACCTATACCCCCGACGCCAACTACAACGGCGCCGACAGCTTTACTTACACGATTTCGGATGGCGCTGGCGGCACCGATACGGCAACGGTGAGTCTGACGGTTAATCCTGAAAATGATGCGCCGGTGGCAACCGATGATACGGCGATCCTCGGTGAGGATTCCGCCGCAACCCTGAATGTGCTGGCCAACGATACAGACCTGGATGGCATCGCCATAAGCCTGGACAGCGTCACCCAGCCAGATCATGGCCTGGTCACCATCAATGAAGATGGAACGGTGACGTATACGCCCGACGCCGATTATAACGGTACCGACAGCTTTACGTATACGATCTCCGACGGTACCGGCGGTACCGATACGGCGACGGTGAACCTGACCGTAAATCCGGAAAACGATGATCCGGTGGCAACCGATGATTCCGCAATCCTTGCCGAAGATTCGGCGGCGACGTTGAACGTGCTAGCCAACGATACAGACCTGGATGGTGGCACCATAAGCCTCGATAACGTCACCCAGCCGGAGCACGGTCTGGTCACCGTCAACGAGGACGGCACTGTCACCTATACGCCGGACGCCAATTATAACGGCACCGACAGCTTCACTTATACGATCAGCGATGGCGCCGGCGGAACCGATACGGCGACCGTGAACTTGACCGTGAACTCTGAAAATGACGCGCCGGTTGCGGTGAATGATGCGGTGTCCGGTATCGAAGATGTCGCCGTGGTCATCGATCCCGAAACCCTGCTCGCCAACGACACCGATATCGAGGGCGACGTGCTGGAGATCACGGCGGTCGATAGCCCGGTCGGCGGCACCGTCGAGATTGTCGACGGCAATATCGTGTTCACGCCGGACGCCAATTTCAGCGGCAACGCCAGTTTCGACTACACCGTGACAGACGAAGCCGGCAATATCTCGACGGCGACCACCACGGTTGATATCGAAGCGGTTGCCGATGCGCCGACGGTATCGGTTGACCTCACTCTGGTCTCCCAGTCGACCGGCGGCGGCGGCGATGACGATAGCAGCCACGGCGGTGGCAGGCATCAGCGCAAACGCGGCGACGATGACGACGATTCCGATACCGGCGAAGGCATGGAATCTGTCTATGATCTGGATATCCAGACCGCTTTGACCGATACCGACGGCTCTGAATCCCTGACCCTCGAAGTGACCGGATTGCCGAGCGGCGCTACCTTGTCCGCCGGCACGTTGAATACGGACGGGTCTTGGACGTTGACGCCGGATCAGTTGGATGGCCTGCAATTGACCCTGGATTCGTCGGTTCCCGATGACTTCAACCTGACGGTTACCTCGACCTCGACGGAAGCCAGCAACCTGGACTCTGCGTCCTCGTCCGCCTCGGCGAGCATCGGCGTCAATATCAATCCAGATGCCGCCGATGATACGGCGACCTTGAACGAGGATGCTGCGGTTACCATCGATGTGCTGGCCAACGATACCGATGCTGATGGCGACGCCTTGAGCGTGACCGAAGTTACCCAGCCGGATCACGGCAGCGTGGTTCTCAACGCCGACGGCACCGTCACCTATACGCCGGACGCCGATTACAACGGCACCGACACGTTCACCTATACGGTTTCCGACGGCGCCGGAGGCACGGATACCGCTAGCGTCAATTTGACCGTCGATCCTGCCAATGATGTTCCGGTGGCGGTGGATGATACGGCGACATTGAGCGAAGACGCTTCGGCAACGCTCAACGTGCTCGGCAATGATAGCGATCTGGACGGCGATACTATCAACCTGGATAGCGTCACCCAGCCCGATCATGGCACGGTTACCATTAATGAAGACGGCACCGTCACCTATACGCCGGACGCCAACTATAACGGCGCTGACAGCTTCACCTATACGATCTCGGATGGCGCCGGCGGCACCGATACGGCGACGGTGAACCTGACGGTCGATCCGGAAAACGACGATCCGGTGGCGACCGATGATACGGCGATCCTCGCTGAGGATTCGGCGGCGACCCTGAATGTGCTCGGCAATGATAGCGATCTGGATGGCGATACCATAAGCCTGGATAGCGTTACCCAGCCCGATCATGGCGCGGTCACCATTAATGAAGACGGCACCGTCACCTATACGCCGGACGCCAACTATAACGGCGCTGACAGCTTCACCTATACGATCTCGGATGGCGCCGGCGGCACCGATACGGCGACCGTATCATTATCGGTGACTGGCGATGCGGACGCGCCCGTGGTGGTCGCCGACGATGTGTCCGGCGCCGAGGATGGCGGCTGGATCGGCCTTGATCTCAGCGCCAACCTGGCCGACGAGGATGGCTCGGAGACCTTGGCGATCACCATTTCCAACGTGCCCGAAGGCGCCCAGCTTTCCGCCGGCACCGATCTTGGTGGCGGCAACTGGACGGTAGCACCGGAAGATCTCAGCCTCTTAAGCATTAATCCAGACGGCGATTTCTCCGGCGACATGAACCTCAGCATTTCGGTCACATCGACGGAGGCAGGCGGCGACAGCGCCACTGTCGATAGCGCATTCACCGTGACCGTGACGCCCACCGGCGATGTGACAATATCGGTGGACGACGTGACTGGCTCCGAGGACGCCTCCGAGATCGGCTTGGGCCTTTCCACAGACTCCTTCTCCATCGATGATGCGGATGGATCGGAAGTGTTGCAATCCATCGAAATTACCTTCACCGATCTGCCCGAAGGCGCGGTGGTCAATAACGCCACCTACAACGAGGAAACCGGCACCTATAGTGTGCCGACCGCAGCGGCATTGGCGATTGTCTCGGTAACGCCGCCGGAAAATTGGAGCGGCGATTTCAACGTGACGTTAGAGGTCACCTCCAACGAAGGCTCCGCCTCGCAAAGCTTCGGTGTCTCCGTCAGCGCCGGCAATGACGCGCCAGTGATCGATGCCTCGCCGGTCTTCTCCATGGCCGAGGACGGCGTTATCACCATATCGGAAGAGCAGTTGCTGGCCGGCGCATCGGACGTGGACGGCGATGCATTGTCGATCACCGATCTGGTGGTCAACGGCGGCACCGGCACCGTGGCCGGTCCCGATGCGGACGGCAATTACACCTATACGCCGCCGGAAAATTTCAGCGGTGATGTGTCGCTCGAATACAATGTCTCCGACGGCACCGCGAGCACGCCGCAATCCGCAAACATTACTGTCGCCGCTGTCGCCGACGCACCTGATCTCGCAGTTGAGATCGGCGCTGGCGTGGCCGTTGTTAGTGGTGGAGATCCCCTCGATGTGTCCATTGATATAGATAGCGTTGCCGATACCGATGCCGGGTTCACCGTGACGGCGCGTTCGATCGACAATGAGGGCCAGTTGACCGATGCAAGCGCCGATAATATCGCGTTCCACAACACATCACCCCAAGGTTTTGGGGTTGGCGGCAGTGCTTCGGGCGCAGATTCGGAGCTTGGCTATGATTCCGATTCCGGTATTTCCGAACAATTAATTGTGTCATTCGACAGCGACGTCTCGTCTGTTGACGTCTCATTCGCCTGGAAAAATAGCGGCGAGGATGCCACGTTTGATTTCTATAAAGATGGTATCAAAGTTGGTGAAGGCACCTCAATCGGCGGCAGTGACGGTATCGACCCGGCGGTTACGCTTTCCCCCGATAATGGCAGCTCATTCGATCAGATCGTGTTTAAGGCACCGGGTACGGGTGACGATTATCTGATCAATTCCATCGATTTTGAAGCTGTTGATAATGCCGAGACCATCATTGAATATCCGGTAACCATTTCCGCTGGTTTAGTGGATACGGACGGTTCTGAAGCGCTATCCAGCATCACCATCGACATGGAAGGAATGCCCCAAGGGGTGAGCTTCAGTGAAGGCGGCTTAAACGCGGATGGCAATTGGGAACTCACACCAGCACAGCTTGACGGCCTGACCATGACCGCCCCGGAAGGCTCGGGTGATATCGAGCTGAGCGTTAGTGTGACCTCGACCGAAGCCGATGGTGATGCCGCAACGACAACTGTCACTGCGACGGCCGATGCGCCCAATGTCGGGCCCGAAGTCGACGGCACGCCAGAGTTTACGATGAACGAGGACGGCACCATCATCATATCCGAGGCGCAGCTTCTCGAAGGTGCTACCGATGTGGATGGTGATACACTCAGCGTTGAGAATTTGGTGGTCAATGGCGGCGAAGGCACGCTGACCGGCCCGGGCGCTGATGGCAACTATAGCTATCAGCCCAGCGCTAATTTCTCGGGCAATGTATCGCTCAGTTACGATGTGTCCGATGGAACCGCGAGCGTTGCCCAGACAGCGTCGGTTGCCGTTGCCGGCGTTGCCGACACCCCGGATCTCAACACCGGTGTTACCGGTGTCACCGAAGTTCTGGCCGATACCGATGTGCCTGTCTCGCAATCGCTTCTTGATCAGGTGGATGCCGATCACATCGTCACCATTACCGGCGTTCCGGTCGGCGCCACTTTGAGCGCCGGCGTCGAAAATGCCGACGGCAGCTGGACCATGACCGGCGATGTTCTGGACGGGCTGCAAGTGTCGCCGCCGGACGGCTATGAGGGCGAAATTAGCCTTGATATATCGGCCAGCACTGTGGGCGAAACGCAGACGCTTATCGAAGCCGACTTCAATTCCGATTTGGACGGCTTCACCTATTCCGACGATGCCTTCGGAACCAGTAATGCCAAACGCGCCAGCGGCAAATTGGATAACAATGATGGCGAGGATGGCAGCGGCGCCCTGGAAGTCAAACTTGGCGGCGGCGACGACGATGACGATGATTCCGTTGATATGTCCGGCGGCTTCGAGCAAAGCTTCACCGTTTCCGAAGACGGTACCGCGAGCCTGACTTTCAGCTATCGGATGGACATGGATTCTCATTACGAGAACGATGAATATACCGAGGTTCTGGTCAGCATTGATGGCGAGATGGTCAGCCTGGACGGCAACGATTACATCGCGCGGCTTGAAGGCGGCGGCGACACCGGATGGCAGACCGTGACCATCGATCTCGGCAGCCTGCCGGAGGGCGAACATTCCTTGGTTCTCGGCGGCTACAACAACAAATCCACATCCAGGAGCGAAAAGACCGAGATCAATTTCGATGACCTCTCCTTGACGCTGGAAACCAGCGCCGAAGAGGTGGCCAGCGAAAGCGTCGCCTTTGCGCCCGATATCAGCGCCCATGTCTATGGCGTTGATGTGGAAGCGGCACTAACCGATGCATCAGAAACCCTCTCGGACATCACTTTCGAAGGCTTGCCTGACGGCGCCACCCTCAACGCCGGCGCATCAGACGGCGAAGGCGGCTGGACCGTGGATACCGGCGATCTGGCCGGATTGGAAGTCACCGTGCCCGAAGGCAGCGCCGCCTTCCAACTGACCGTGAGTGCCACCTCAACCGAGGACAATGGCGATACCGCGACCATTACCCAGACCTTGGATTTCTCCGATCATATGGGTGCCGATACCGATGACACTTTGGCCGGCGGCGATAGCGCCGATACGCTCTATGGCGGGGCTGGCGACGATGCGCTATCCGGCGAGGGCGGCGACGACACGCTCTATGGCGGATCGGGCGCCGACGAGGTTACCGGTGGTGATGGCGCCGACAGCATTTTCGGCGGCGACGGCATGGATGCGCTCTATGGCGGATCGGGGGTTGATTATCTGTCCGGCGGCGAGGGCGACGATGTCATTTACGGCGAAAGCGGTAATGACATCATCCTTGGCGGCGCCGGCGACGACCAGCTTCATGGCGGCGACGGCGATGACGAGTTTGTCTTCAATCTGGGTGACGGCAACGACACCATCTTTGATTTCGGCGCCGGCGATGAGCTGAGCTTCGATGGCGTCAGCCTGGCCGACGGCGACACCGTAGAGATCACCACCGACGGCAGCGATGTGGTCATTACCATTGTCGGCAAGGACGGTACCGAGAGCAACAAGGTAACGCTGAAAGACAGCGCCGGGGAGACCGATAGTTCCGCCGATTCGTCCACCGGAACGGAAAATGTCGGCGACGGCTATTCGGTCACCGAATCGGCCGACGGCGGCGTTACCGTTCAGATCGATCAGCCCTTCTAGAATGTGGCACAGCCGGAATTTTGGGTCGCCTGTTACCGGGCGGCCCTTTTTATGGATATCCGGATCGAGTCGTCCCCCGAAGACGCTGTTTTCGGCTTTTCGGCTTTCATCGGCAGCGCCCGGGACGTGACCATCGCCTGGAAGGCGTCGGTGATGCGCTGGGCATGGGGCATAAGGTACGGGAAATTTTGCGCATGTTCGAAGCTGTGGCGCATGGCCGGGTTCATTTCGAATATCAATATTCGGCCATCATTCAAGACATTAAAATCGACGCCGAAAAAATCCAGCTTGGCGATGGAGTGCAGCGATTTGAGCGCAGCATAGGCATCGGCGCCGACGAAAGCGGCGGGATCATCCAGATAGGCTTGTTCCAATTCCTGCATCCACGGGGTCGCGGCCATAACCGTGGTTCGGTTGAAGCCATGCACGTTCCACACCGTGTCCACATGATGGACCACCGGATAGATCTGGCCGTCGATAAAAAAGACCCGCATTTTTCGAAAATAGTCGCTGCGGAAAGGATGCAGCACATATTCGATGGCGTAGTATTGGCCGGCGCTGGCGGCAGCGAAATATTTTTCCACCTCGGAAATGGTGTCGGCCTTGATGGTCGAAACCGCCGTATGGGTTCCGGTGCGGCGCAAAATAATCGGCAGCGCCATGCCTTCACGGTGCAAAATTTCCCCCGCATCAAAGGGTGTCTCCGGCTGCCAATTGAGGCGCAGGGTTTTCGGAAAGCGCACCCCCGGAGTGTCTTTTAGGCGCTGGTAATTGTTGTCGCGGGTGCTGTTCAGAACCTGGACCGGGTCGTTGATCACCGGGATGGCGGGATCGCTCGCCAGGTACGTGGCCGCGGCGCGCAATGAGCGGCCCTCCAGGTCGGCGTCGGCGATGGAATTGACGACGATTTGGTGGCTGGGCATGGGCGCGAATTTAAGAATATTTTCGTCGGCGATCAGAAAATTGATGGTCGTAAAGCGGTCTTGGTCCCAAAGCGCGCTCGACGAAAAATTTCCGCCGCGCAGGCGTAGCCAGTGGGAGGCTTCGGTGGCCACCGAATAATAGGCGTTTTGGACGCCGCGCAGGCGCAAGATACGGGCCTCGGGCGCGCGCAGACTGGATAGCACCGTGATCGGGCTTTTGGCGACGCCGCTTCTTAATGTAACCCCCGCCGTATCCACTTTGCCCAGTTCGCGCTGCACCGCCGACAGGGACAGAAAGCCGCGGGCGTCGCGGGGATGCTCTTTGATCATATGTTCGAAAACCGTGGCCGCCCGTTCCATGTCGCCGGTTTGAACCAAAATATCGCCAAGCTGCATCATCAGGCGCAAGCTGGCCGGGCGATATTTTAGCGCCTGCCAAAAACAATAGGCGGCATCTTCCAGCCGCTGCAGAGGGATGTAGCTAAGAGCCAGCCCGCGCCAGGCATCGGCGTCGTCCGGGGTTACTTTCAAATATCGGCGATAGGCGGTGACAGCTTCTTCATTGCGCCCGGCGCGGCGCAGGCTCTGCGCCCGCCCCGCTCCGCCGCTGCCGGGCACTTTCGCCATGGGCCGCTAGCCCCGGTGCAGGAAATGCGCCCATTTGAGGGCGCCGCCGTGATTTTCTACATGGTTCAGCAATGCCGACACGGCGCGCCGGTCGTACAAAGAGCCGGAATCTGCCAGCAGCCGCGCCGTCGCCTCTTCCAGCGACAGGCCCGCACCGCCTTCGCGCGGGCTGCACAAATCGACAAAGGCGTTGGCCACGGCGACGATACGCGCCGTCAAAATGATCGCCTCGCCGCCGAGGCCCTCGGGCCCGGAGCCGTCGTAATGTTCCGACGATTGGCGGATGGTATCGACCACCGGCCCTTCGAAATCGATATTGCCGAGAAGCTGGGCGCTGGTCACATGAGCGCCGGTTAATTGGCTGCGCTCGTTTTCGGCCAACTCACTTAAGGCGCGGCCCATCAATTCCTGCGGCAACAATACGGTGCCGAGGCTGCGGAGGTTGCCGGCGAAATCGGCGGAGTCGATCTGATGGCGGTCGCAATTCAACTCCTCGGCGATGGCGCGCGCCACGTCGCCCACATCGGAGGAGCGCGTATCGGAAGAGGGATCGCGCTTATCGACGACGTCGGCCAGCGTGGTCACCAGTTGCTTCAGCCGCGCTTCGCTTTTGAGCTGCTCGCGCGAAAACTCTGTGATGTCATCGAGGATCATCAGGATGCCCGGCGGATGGTCGCGGTCGCCGCGCAAGGGGATGTGGTCCGACTTCAAAACTTCCATCTCGCCGTTCTCGTCCTCGAAACGCTGGACGAAAGCTTTACGGCCCTTTTGCACCGATTCCTCAACGCCTTCTTCTTCCAGATCGGCGAATTCCTTCAAGATGTCCTTGTTAACGTCAGCGTAGAATTTCGCCTTCACCGGGCCCATGATGCTGGCCATGGTCTTGCCCATCATGTCTTCCGGCTCGATGCCTGCCGCCTTGGCCGCCGGCTCATTGGAAAATGTATAGGTGGTGGTGCCGTCGACGGCGAATATGTGCGTCGGTTGCGAATTGGTGATCACCCGCATGAACTTCGAAATATTCTCAAACCGCTCCGACGAAATGCGAAATTTTTCGGCCGCCGCTTCGGCGCGCAAAGACGTGCCGTGACGCCAGACTGCGATCATCGCCACGGTCACGCCGATGATGATCAGCACGAACACAACAAAGATGGTTTGCAGCCGGCTTTCATTGGCGGCCAGCGCCTCGGAGCGGGCAATTTTACGCACCAGCACCCAGGGTACGTCGGCCAGCGCCCTGGACGTGACCAAAACCTCTTCGCCCGCATAGTCCCGCTTGATGCCAAAGCCGCCCGGTGTATTCAGCGCGAAGGCCCCCGCCAGATCCTTGGTGTCGAACGCCATGGAGCGTTTCAGGGGCGCCGTCCGGTCGGCCAGCGGCGACAGATATTCCACCGAATTGGCCTTTTTCCGAACCAGATAGGTTTCCGAGGATTTTGACGTGTCGCCGGGCTGCTTCATCAGATCGAACAGTTCCTCATCGACAACGCGGATACCAATGGCGACACCGATGCCTTTGGCGCCAGTGTCGGCCTGCACCCCATAGATGGGCAGCACAAAACCGATGGTCGGATCGTTGGAGGCGCCCTTATACATATCGATTACCGCCGGCTCGCCGTCCAGCGAGGTGGCGATGGCTTTTCGAATATTGCCCGACAAGCCCGGCATTTCCGGTGTGGCCACCAGCGGCTTGCCATCCGCATCGGTCAGCGCCATGCCGGCGATGCCAGCGCGCTCTACATTGGAATTGGTTTCTTGGCTCGGCGGCGGCGCCGAAAATCCCGAACGATCGGCTATGGCCACCAGAAGATTGTTCAAATAGCCCTGCTGGGCGGCGCCGTCCGTGACTTGGCCTGAATCGCCCTTGGAATCGGATAGTTCGGTCAGGTAAAGCTGCAAGGAGGCGTTTTCGGTCAAATCCGCGATCACATCGAAATTGCCGTCGATCCAATCATTGATCTCGGCAACGCGGCTGTCGGCGACGATGCCGAGACGGATTTGCCATTCGTTGAGAGCCCGCTGGCGCTCGCCCTCAACGAATTGAAATGCAAAAAAGACACCAGCGCCGATCACTGCCAACAGCACAGCGATGCCAATGGCCACCATGCGGTTGACCTTGCCTTTCGAGCCTTCGCCCTCGGCGTCTTTTTCTTCCGGTGCCTCACCGGCCTTTGCGTCTGCCATTTCATTCTCTCTTAAACGAGTTTGGCTACCTTAAATTAACGATCAGAGCATTCAAAGCGGATTTGCGCTGGTTTTATAACAGTTTGTGTTCCCGGTCACAGACAAGTGGGTTGATTTTTTGCCAGATTGGTTAAAATTAGGATATCGGCCTGGGATTTTCCCCTGCCCTGAGATAACTTGGATCCATGGTGTCCAAATTCTTGATTGCCCCAGTTAAGCTGTTGATGGCTACCGCGATTGGTGCCGTTGCGGTCCTGGCGCCCGCCTCGGGGCCGACCGAAGCCGCGCCGCTTTCCATTCTGAGCAAAGCTGCGGGCGCCGATAATTCCAAAGGCCTGAAGACACTAACCGCTGCGCGTAAGCGTAAGCGCAAATCGCGCCGGCGTAAGCGTTCCACCTCGCGCCGCCCGGCGACCACGGCGGCGGCCGCCCGCGCCGGTATCTCCAAGCGCAAGGCAACCAGTAACGTGCTTCTGTTCGGCACCCACGAGACCTTGTCGAGCAATTTCAAGCCGTTCAAGAAATGGTCGGGCGCCATGCACCGGATGTCCCAGGAGCAATCCGATCTCGGCAAATTCAAAAAACGCTTTAAAAAATGGATCGTGTTTCTGGATGGCCTCAAGGGCAAGGACCAGCTTACCCAGATCAAGGCGGTCAACAAGTTCATGAACAAGTCCAAATATATCCAGGACAACAAGAACTGGGGCATCAAGGATTACTGGGCTTCGCCGGGTGAATTTCTGACCAAGTTCGGCGATTGTGAGGATTATTCCATCGCCAAATATATGGCGCTCAAATATCTGGGGCACGATCCCGCCAAAATGCGTATTGTCGCGGTCAAGGATCTGAACCTCAAAATCGGCCACGCCATTCTGGCTATCTATTACAAAAAACGCATTGTCATCCTTGATAACCAGATCAAGATCGTCGCCGACAGCCGCAAAATTCGGCACTACCAGCCGGTCTATTCCATCAACGAAAAACACTGGTGGCGGCACCGGGTGGGTTAAGGTTTCCGGCACGGCTAAAATATCTTTCCCCAATGCTTCCCGCGTCGTATCAAGGCGCGTCTGAAATTTTAAAAACCCGTGTGGGGGAGATGCGCTCGTGATCAATGCGGCCATGGTAGGGCTCGGCTGGTGGGGCCGGTATATTGTTGGACGGTTTTCCGGCGAAAATGAAAGTCAGCATCTTCGCTTTCGGCGCGTCGTCGATATCGATGCCGCCGCTGCGCAAGGCTTCGCCGATGATCACGGGCTTGAATTGTCCGCCGATCTCGATGCCGCGCTGGCCGATGACCAAATCGACGCGGTCATTATCGCCACCCCCAACAGCCTGCACGGCGCCCAGATTGCCGCGGCCGCGGCGGCGCACAAGCACGTGTTTTGCGAAAAGCCGCTGGATTTGACCCACGCCGCGGCCGAGGCCTCTCTGGCGGCCTGCAAAAATGCTGGCATTGTCCTCGGCATCGGCCATGAGCGCCGCTTCGAGCCGGCCATGGTCGCTCTCAAACACATGCTGGAGGCCGGCGAATTGGGCACCGTCATGCATCTAGAGGCGAGCTTCAATCACGATAAACTGGTCGATCTGCCGGCCGATAATTGGCGCGCATCGGCGACCGAGGCGCCAGCCGCCAGCCTGACCGCAACCGGCGTCCATATGACCGATGCGTTCCTGCATTTTCATGGGGATATCGAAACGGTTTATGCGCTCACCGGCAATTGGGCGGCGAATTTTCAGTCGGGCGATTTGTTGTCGGTGCAGCTTCGCTTCAAAGACGGCGCCACCGGCTATATCAATTCCATCTTGTCGTCGCCCCTGTTCAGTTATTTCCGCGTCTTCGGCACCAAGGGCTGGGTGCAGGTGAGCGATTCCGCCCATCCCAGCGAGGCAGGTGTTTCCACCATGACCATCTGCCGGGGCGAGGGCGATCTGGAAACCCGGGAGTTCCAGTCCATCGATACGGTGCGCGCCAATCTGGAGGCCTTTGCCATGGCCGCCGCCGGCGGTGCGCCCTATCCGTTCTCAGGGCCTGAGTTGACCGGCAATATCGCCGTCTTCGAAGCCATCTGCGCCTCAGTGAATTCGGGCGCGCCAGAGCCCGTGGGCTGAGTGCAATTGGCCATATACTAGGCGGTAGCAAAGACACCTTGCGGTCTCCCCAATGCCGCTTGCACCGGCCAATCTATTAATTTATGCATTGTCTTCTATAAGAGTTGGGCGCGCCTTTCTGGGATACTGAAATATTCAGGCGCCCCCCGTGTTTCGCCGTGCAGTTTAGGAGGAAAGTTTATGAGGTCTGGCAAAGCAAATTTCGGAATCACCGGCGTCGATTGGCAACAACGCATCAATTGGGACCGGCTTCGCAAATACCGGGTCGAGCGCGCCCGCGAACGCATGAAGGCGGCTGGTCTTGGCGCCTTGTTGCTGATGTATGATGAGAACGTTCGCTATGTCACCAGCACCCTGACTCCTGGCTGGAACCGCCTCAAACCGGGCCTTCGTTATGCCATGCTGTGCGGCGACGGCGAGCCGATCATTTTTGAACAAGGCGACATCGGCACCCAGATCGCCCGCCATGCACCCTGGATTCCAGAAGAGAACATCCGCTATTCCTACGCGTGGATCAAAGGCGCCGCTGGCCCCGCATCCACCCAGCAGGTCAAGAAGTTCATCGACGCTGCCAAGTACGAAATGAAACGCCACGGCGTTGAAGGCGAAAAGCTGGGCGTCGATTTCATCGACATCAACATGCTGAAAGCGTTCGAAGAAGAGGGCATCACCTGGGCCGACGGTATGAGCCCAATGATGGAAGCCCGTGCCGTCAAGAACGAGGACGAGCACGAATGCATGCGTATCGTCGGCGCCATTGGCGATGCCGCCCACTGGGAATGCATGAAGTTCTTGGAGCCGGGCATCACCGAAAATCAGGTCACCGCCCACATCATGCAATTCCTCTACAACATTCCGGGCATGGAAGACGTGGAAGACGTGATCGTGTCCTCGGGCCCCAACACTTGGCCCAACTGGCGCAACTTCTCCGACCGCATCATCCAGCCGGGCGATATCGTCTTTATGGATTTGGCGGCGCTTACCTGGAACGGCTACAAGTCGTGCTACTACCGCACCTATTGCGTTGGGGCCGAGCCCACCCAGGAGCAGAAAGACTATTACGCCAAGGCGTTGGATTGGCTGCAAGGCTCCATCGACGCGGTAAAAGTTGGCGCCACCACCCGCGACATTGCATCCAAATGGCCGTCGGCGAAAGAAGCCTGGGGCTATGAGGAAGAAGACCAGGCGGCTGCCAACCTTTGGGGCCACGGCCTCGGCCTCGCCCAGTACGACCCGCCGGTAATCTCGCGTATTTGGTCCATGGATCATCCCATCGAGATTCAGGAAGGCATGGTCTTCGCGCTCGAAACCCAGCACGGCAAGCCGCTGGAATGGGGCGTTCGCATCGAAGAAATGGTCATCGTTCATGCGGACGAGACCGAACTGATTACCCATTTCCCCATCGACCGGATCATGCCGGTGAAGGTGATTTAAGGGATATTAGGAAACGCAACGATCGGGGGCATGGATGGCAACGTCCGTGCCCCCGTATCTATTTGAATAGGTGTTCAAGCGCATGAGCGATCTTGTCGTTCCACTATCGTCGTCCGATGCCGCCGATGCCGATCTGTTCGGCCCGAAAGCCGCCAATCAGGCCGCGCTCGGCCTGGCCGGCCTGCCGATTCCGGATGGCTTTTGCCTGAGCGCCGATGCCTACCGGCTGCAATTGCGCACCGCTGGCGTCGATAAGGCCATTGCCAAATTGCCGTCGGCGGATTTGATGGAATCCCGCCACCTTACCAACGAAATTCGTATTGGCCTGTTCGATAGCGCCATCGCGCCGGAAATCCTGGACCCTCTCAAGGCCGCCCGCCAGGAACTTGAAGACCGGGCTGGCGTGCCCCTGGTGGTGCGCTCTTCGGCCCTGGTCGAAGACCGGGAAGGCTCCAGCTTTGCCGGACAATTCGAAAGTTTTCTAGGGCTTGATGGCGAGGTCGAGTTCCTGACTGCGGTGCGCGCCTGTTGGGCGGCGCTCTGGTCGGTGCGCGCCTTACGCTATATGGGCAGCCACGAGATCGATCCCTCGGGAACGGCGATGGCGCTCCTCATCCAGCCCTTGATCGAAGCGGTATCGTCCGGCGGCGGGCTTAGCCAGACCGCCGATGGCGGCATGATTTTGAGCGCCACCTGGGGCCTCGGCGAGGCGATCGCCCAAGGCGAAGTGGTGCCCGACCGCTACGAGCTGGACGCGGACGCCGCGATCAGCCACGTAGACACCGGCCGCAAGACCCACAAGATCGGCTGCCACTTGCACGAGGCGGAGCATCATCATACGGGCGTTGTGGCCAAGGAATTGGTTTCCGAGCGCTGCCTCAACGATACCCAAGTGATCGAACTGGCCGGCCATTTGAAAAAGGCCGAAGCGATGATCGGCATGGCCGCGGAAATTGAATGGGCGCGGGATGAAGCCGGCTTCAAAATGCTGCAAGTGCGCCCGTTGCAGATGGAAATCTCCGAAGTGCCCGACGAATTATGGCTGAACCGTCCCGGCCTCAAGGGCCATCCAGCGGGCATCGGCTGGGGCCAGGGCAAGGCCTGCGTCATCAATTGCGAGTGCGAACTGGCCCGCGTCGGGCCCGGCGACATTCTGGTAACCACGGTGGCCGGCCCGACATTAAGCCAGATTTTACCGATGGTATCGGGCGTCGTCGCCGAATTGGGCGGCTCCACCTCGCACTTGGCGTCTCTGGCCCGCGAGCGCGGCATCCCCATGGTCCTCGGCGTGCAAGACGCCACCAGCCAAATCCCCGACGGCAGCCAGGTGGCGGTCGATGGGGTGGCGGGGACAGTCAGGTGGATCGCGGAGTAGAGGCTTAGCCCGCTACCTTCAACCCAATCGCCCGGGTGAAAACCTGCATGCCATAGTGGAACGCGATGAAGGTGCCGATTTCCATGATCTCGGCTTCGCTGTAATGGCTTTTGCCTTCGGCGTAGAACGCGGTATCTACGGATTTGGGTTTGGTGTACATCAGCTTGGCATACCGAAGCGCCCATTTTTCCGGGGCTGAAAACCGCGCGTCGGCTTCGAAATCGCCGCAGCCGGCTTCGATCATTTCTTCGGTAAGGCCCGCCGCCGCCGCCGGTTTGGAGCGTAGGGTTCCGAAATAGGGATCGCCGGCCTGGCGCGCCAGCATGATGCGGATGATCTCTTTCAGCTTGTGATCTACCGCGCCGTCCACGTGGCTGCGGGTGAGGGAATCGAACAAGGCTTCGGTATAGCCGGGCACTTGGCTCAACACCCGGATGAAGTTTTCGTCGACGGCGCCAAGCTCGACCGCTTGGGCGCGTATTTTGTCCAGCTTGGCTTCGCTCACGTCCTATTCCGCCGCTTTGTCCGGGGCGGCCGAGCGCTGCACGGCGCCGTCCAGATGCGAGATGGGATTGTCGCCATAGATGCGCCGGCTCTCATCCTGGTCTACCAGCCGCCCGTCGGGGGTGAACATGGGATAGAAATCCAGGCTGCCGAAAAAAGTATGGTAGCCGATATTGAAGCCGATGAAGGCGCCAAGCTCGATAATCTCAGCCTCCGAATAATGTTCGGCCAACTCTGCGTAAATGGTGGAGCCGATTTTTTCAGGCGCATTGGCCATCAAGTCCGAATAGCGCAAAGCCACCCGGTCGGCATCGGAAATTTTTTCGCTGGTCTCGAAATTATCGATACCGTCGTCGATCTGGTCTTCCGTCAAACCCTGCTGCTTCGCCGAAGCAGACCGGACATTGCCTCAATAATTACAATCGGCCATGCGCGATAATTGGACGCGAATGATCTCCTTCAGTTTGTGATCGACGGCGCCGGTGGAAAACACCGTGCCCCAGGCCACATACATGGATTTGGACAGGGCCGGATTGTGGCCCATCATGGCGTGGAAGGCCGGGTCCGGCGCCCGCTGTTTCAGGCATTGCCTGACATAGGGTTCCAGCGGGCCCTGTTGCAGTTCGTCCACGTCCAGCATTGTGATGTTCGGCATCGGTTGATCCATTTGTTGCCAAGGTCCCGGACCATGCCACATCGATCCTTGTATTTCCAGCCATGGGCTGGTCACATGATCGGGACTGGAGATATTCATGGCGGCGGCAGGTTTCTTCGAGGGGCGCAGATTTGGCACAGGATTGGCGCTGGTTTCAGCGGTCTTCTTCGCCCTCTCTAACACCATTGTGCGCGCCGCCTATGACGGCGGCAGCGATCCCATTTCGGTGTCCGGGACCCGTTTTTTTCTGCCGTTCGTGATCTTGGCCGTGTTTGCACTTTGGCGCGGCAACCCGCTTATTCTGCCCCGCCGGGAAGGCGTTTGGGCGCTTGGGCTCGGCGTCGTCACGGCGCTTTATACGGTATCACTTTTAACCGCCCTCGGCCGCTTGCCGGTGGGTATCGCCATATTGGTGTTCTATCTATTTCCGATCCTCACCATCGCCATCAGCGCCCTCATGGGCTGGACGAAATTATCGGCGCGGACGGCGGGCGCCGCGCTGGTGGCCTTAGCGGGGCTGGTCTTTGCCCTTGGGGTGCGCATCAATGATTACGATTTGGGCGGCATCGGGCTGGCGGCGGCGGCGGCACTGGGCCTGGCCATTGTCTCGGCGGTTTCGGGCCGGGTGATCGGCAGATCCGATCCGGTGCGCGCCACCATCTATATGGCGGTGGGCGCGACGGTTCCGCTGCTGGGCATGGTCGCGTGGGCCGGCGGTTTTAACTGGCCCGCCACCGACGCCGGCTGGGCCGGGCTAATTATCAACAACATCCTCTACGCGGCTGCCATGATCGGATTTTTCGTGGCCATCAGCCGGGTTGGCCCGCCGATGGTGGCCACCATGTCGAACCTGGAGCCGCTGGTCGCCATCACGGCGGCGTTTTTGTTATTCGATCAGAGCCTGGCGCCCCTGCAACTGGCCGGCGCCGCCGTGGTTGTGGTTGCGCTCATCGTTGCCGCGCGCCCGGCCCAGGCCAGTTGATCTCAATCAAGGGCCATCCCAACGGGCGCGCCTTTGGACCGCCACCCGGCTACTACCCCTGGTAGGCTGACCTGAAATACGGCACAAGCCCGCGACATATTTCGCCAAAAACGACCATACCGTTTCATTACTTTTCCTAACGGTTTCTTACGGTTCCTTACGGTCTTCGGTGTCATAACTGGCACCTAGCCGGGCTTTGTCGGTATTAGGCACCTTTACGGTTCACGAACACATGCACTGCCCGGCGTGGGATCAATTCTTCCTATTCACAATGTTCAAGAGCACTTCTTATTAGTTAGTCTATGGATCGGCCCGCGCAAGGGGCAAACGCAAATACCTGTGATAAATTTGCCAACGATCGGCCAAAATGTGATCTCCGAGGCATCTATCAGAAACTGTCGCGGTGTGGGCTGGCAACCGGTATATCGTTGCCCTCTCTTGTAACGGGAAATGATTCATAATATTCTTGGCATTATTGCAACGGTCAGGCTTAATAGTGCAAGTGTTTTGCCAATTAGGATAACAAGCAATGGTATCAAAATCCAAAGCGAAATCCGGAATTGAAATCGATCTGTTCGGGCTTGGATGGAGGTCTTTTGAACAGATGGTTCAAAGCCTATCGATAAAAATACTTGGGCCGGGTGTCGTAGTATTCGGAGACGGTCCAGATGGCGGACGTGAGGCTACCACAAATGGCAAAATTCCATTTCCAAGTTCAAAAAACAATTGGGATGGTTACGCCGTCATCCAAGCGAAATTCAAGCAACGAACAGAGGGAACGAATGCCGACGGTAAATGGGCGCTCGATGAACTGCGCGGAGAATTAGAGAAATTTTCCGATCCCACGAAAGAACTTACGTGCCCAGACTACTATATCTTCGCGACAAACGTAGTGCTTTCACCAGGGTCGAAAAAAGGGGCAAAGGATAAGGCGGCGGCGTTATTCAAAGAATTCAAAAGCAAATTGCCGATTAAAGATTTTCGAATTTGGGATTTTGATCAGTTAAATGCATTCCTAAAGGCCGACCAAGACGTGCGAAACGCGTTTGGTGGATGGATTTTTTCTGGAGATGTATTAGCCAAAATCCTTGGGTTGGTAGAAACGAATACACAAAATTTTGAATCGATTATCGCGTCATTTTTGCAAAAAGAACTACAAGCGGACTTGCACGTAAATCTTGAGCAAGCTGGCCACACTAGTGATGAGAAAACTCGATTGGCACCCGTTTTTGTTGATTTGCCTTTTCGGGATCGCCCATATATCGATCCGCCTGATGATGATCGCGTGGATGGAACGCCCAACGGCTTTGTACGTCACCTGATGACAGCGGGAAGCCAAAAACTGGACCCAAGATCACTTTCAATATCTCGCGGTTCACCTGAACTTAATGTGAGTGACAAAGAACTTAGCAGGGGAAAATTTGTCCTGATTGGCGGTCCGGGGCAAGGGAAGACGACCGTGGGTCAATTTGTTGCTCAGCTGTACAGGGCATCGATATTAAAATACCGCGCCAAGTCCAGCCTTATCATGGAGACTAAACGCGCACTTAAGGAAATCGAAAGCCAGTGCCAAATAGAAGGAATCCCGATGCCTCTCGGGAAGCGATTTCCCGTTCGAATTGTGCTCAAAGATTATGCCGCCAAGCTAGCGATGGCAGACGTTCCAATAGGTTTACTATCGTATTTGGCCTGGCGTATCTCTGAGATAAGCGAATACGATGTGACCGCTGCAGATTTCCGTTCATGGCTCGCTGAATACCCCTGGATTGTAATATTTGATGGTCTTGACGAAGTGCCGGACACAAGTAACCGGGATGCGGTCTTAGAGGCAGTCGATAAATTTATGATTGATGTTGCGGAGCAAAATGCGGATGTCCTGGTATTCGCCACAACACGTCCTCAAGGGTACAGTAACGAATTTTCTCCCGATACTTACAATCATCTCTATTTGACGCCACTGAGACCGGAAGAAGCTCTGAATTACGCTAGGCGGTTGGCCGGACATCATTTCGGTGCCGATAAGGACCGATACGATAAAATAGTTGGTCGTTTAGAGCGCGCTAGCCAAGAGGACACGACCTCTCGTCTGATGAGAAGTCCGCTTCAAGTTACAATAATGTCAACTTTGGTAGATCAAGGCGGTCTGCCGCCACAAGAGCGCTGGAGGCTCTTTCAACAATACTACCAAGTGATATATAGCCGGGAGTTGAGTAAAGACACCTCAGTTTCAGAATTATTGAGGGACTACCAATCGGATATCGACGTAATTCACCAGCAAGTCGGGCTGACCCTTCAAATAGCGATAGAGGAAAAAGGAGGCACAGAAAGTAATTTGTCGTCCTCGGCATTGAACAAAATAATTGAAGATCGCTTGGTCTCAGAGGGGCATGAAGGGGTCGAATTGATCACATTGAAAGAAAAATTTGTTGAAGCCTCAATAAATAGATTGGTTTTCCTCGTCGGTGTCACGGCTGATTCGGTTGGTTTTGAGATACGTTCACTGCAGGAATTTATGGCAGGTGAAGCTTTGATGGCTGGTTCGGACGAATTGGTGCGAAAGAGGCTCGAAAAAATTTCCGGTATTTCGAGTTGGGTAAACGTATTTTTATTTGCAGCCGGGCATTGTTTTGTTGAACGACAGCATCTCCGTGACTCGATTTACACTATATGCAATGCGCTTAACGAAAGCGGTGACAAAATCGAACACGCGACGTTAGCGGGTTCTCGTCTAGCGCTGGAATTGCTTGAAGATGGATCCTCACGGAAACAACCTAAATTCTCCAAAATGTTTGCTCGAGTTGCTTTGAAATTGCTTGATCTTCCTCCAGGCGAATATCATCGACGTCTTGCTTACGTTTATGATCAAACTCTACAAGATGTATATGCCGAAGAAATTGAAGGCAAATTGAATCAGGCTCGGATTTATGGGAAAATTTCGGCTTGGTTGACACTTATCCCAATTTCATCGCCACTAAATAACTGGGTTGAACAGTTAGCCGAAAAATATTGGGGTAATCGTACTGATGAACTGGCTCAAATAATTACAAATTTAAACAGTAATGATTGTCCAGAATGGATAAATAAAAAATTTACAGAAGATATATCTAGTATAAAATTCAGTAAAAAATTAAACAATTTAAAGATTTCTGAATTTTTGACAGAAGGTGGTATATATCCAAAAGAAACTATTGAAGCAATATCATCTTTATTTGAGGGTACCTATAAAAATGCGCACAATATAGAAATTCCCATACTCAAGTCTTTAAGCGAGGGATTGCGTATTCGATTAATCAGCGTTGATAAAAACAAAGCAAATATGATGCAAAGCCTAGGAGAAATTAAAGAATACTCAAATGACTGGGTCCCAATTGTGGAAGCGGCAAAATTCCTGCGTGATCCGAACAAACATTCTCTATCAACGGCATTAACAAATATCGCAAAAAATTGGAACAAGAGCGATTCTAATTTATCAACGATTTATAACCTGCCATGGGTGTTATCGATGTGTATATTTGTTTCGTTAACGAACAAGGAGTTAGATCAACTTGCGATTCGAGCGGCAAATGGAGAACTTGGGGATTACGATGACTGGATGGCGGCAGAGGATAGATGGGTCACCTTGGGAATTACAGAAAATGACATTCGGGACCATCCTCGGATTCCTTATTCCTCCGGGATAAGAACAATTGGATTTCCTCCTGTTCGATCAGGAGCCATGTACATGCACTCCGATGATTACGATTCATTTTACACATGCATTTCTAATTTGATGGAGGAAAATATAACCACCGAAATTAAGACGGTCCTAGCCGACCTCATGGAATTTGCGTTAATCGCGGGCAAGGGTTATGTGGGCAATGACATAAATCTCGATCTACTTGAGAAATCTGTTTCATTAGGTAAAGACAAATATGTTTGTCAAATATTTCGTTTAGATCCTTCAATCGTACAGGATAACAGATTTGAAGAGATGGCCCGTATTTGGGGTAACCGCGGTGAATTTCGTTCCCCGTCTATTGTAGAGGCCGGCTCAATTCAAATTCTTGCAGCACTTGTCGACATATTTGCGAAAAACCCCAGCGACACTGGTATATTATTTTTGGTTTCGCTTGGATTGCAATCCTTCGACCATAAAATACCAGAGTTCTCAGCAATTGGCGCCGATATTTCAAACTACACTGAGAACAAAGACCGAAGAAGTGCTCTATTAATCAACATTGCACAAAATTGTGGATGGTCAAAAATCAATCCTAAAAAGTTAGCTAAAATGACCGTCAAGCTACATACCGAGTGCGAATTTATAGACGCGGTAACCGATGTCATCGAAATTCAAAGCATTGTTGGTGATAATATAGAAGCCTACCTAGTATCATTGTTGGAAGAACTAGGGGAAATTGATATTGATAGTTCATCTAAGATTGTTAATCACCTTAATTATGCCCTTCAAAAACGCTCGAGCGGTTTAGCCAACATGGCAACCCGACGTGAATTGGACCTTGCTTGATCAAATAGAGTCTCAATTCTAATTTGATTATCTTGAATCGGGCGTAGCGGCGTATCTCGATATAATCATACAGAAAAAAAACCCGGCCACCATTTAAGGCAGCCGGGCTTTTCTTATAGTTTTGGGCAATCAGTCGGCCAGAGTTTCCTCGGCCAGCTTCTTGAATTCATCGTCCTTCATCAGGCGCTTGTGCACCAAGCCCCAATCCTTCACCGCCATCAGGAGTTCCATGGCCTGTTCGTCGGTGTATTTGATCTGATGGTTGTCCAGATGATGTTTGACGTTATCGACGCCCGAGCCCTTGCCGATCACGGCGGTCGGATTCTCCTGGCCGACCATGGTTGGGCGGAAGGGCACAACGGTGGTCAAATCCTCACCAAGGCCGCAGTTCAAAAGCCAGGTGGCGATGATGCCGCTTTCGATCTTGAACAGATCGTCGCCGACGATGGGCCGATTGCTGGGTATTTCGATCTTGGCGATCTTGGCCACCATATCGGCCAGCGGCTTCAGCAATTCCGTCTTGATGCCGATATCGATATCATAGAGGGTCAGCAGCGCCATCACGGTTTCTTCCATAGGCACGTTGCCGGCGCGCTCGCCGAGGCCCAATACCGTGGACTGGATCACTTCAACGCCTTCGGAAACGGCGACGATGGTATTCGCGATGCCGAGACCGAAATCCATATGGAAGTGGGCTTCCAGCGGCACGTTGGGCAAGCGCGCTTTGACGGCGCGCACGAAATAGGTCATCGCATGGATCGACGTGACGCCCATGGTATCGACCAGAGCAAGGCCATCCATATGGCCTTCATTGCCGACCCGCTCGATCAGATCGATCACCCACTTCAATTCTGAACGGGTGAAATCGATGGGGAAGAACACCACTTCCAGGCCCTGGTCGTGGGCGTATTTGGTGGCTTCGATGGAAAGATCGATGGCCCGCTCCAACTCCCAGCGGTAGCCTTTTTCGATCAGATGCTGGCTCGCCGGCACCTCCATGATGACACCGCCGACGCCGGCATCGACGGCGCGCTTGACGTCGTCCACCATGCAGCGGGCGAAGGAATAAATTTTGGGGCCGAAATTGCGTTTCGCCAGATCTTGGACGACGCGGGCGTCATCGCGGGAAACAACCGGCATGCCGGCTTCGATCCGGTGGACGCCGATTTCCGCCAAACCTTCGGCGATACGGATCTTGTCGTCGTAATCAAAGGCGACGCCAGCCTGCTGCTCGCCGTCGCGCAAGGTCACGTCATGAATTTGAATTTTTTCCGGAAACTTCCAATCCTTGGTCACTTCGGGGGCGAAATTCCAGAGGCTGGTGTGCCAATTTTCATTAAGCCAAGGTGTGTCGCTCATCAAATTTTCTCCTGAATAGCCCGCCCGGCGCGCTGCCACGGCAAGGACCTGAAATGCCGATAAATATAATCGAATACGGGGCTCAAATGTGAAGCGGCGGCACCATAGGTGGCGGTTTGGCGCCTGTCAACGCGGCCAAATACACCTCTTAGAGACCAATTGGTGCCCCCTTCAGACCGCCGTATAACCGCCATCGATCAGAAGATCGGTTCCGGTCATGAATGAGGCTTCATCCGAGGCCAGAAACAAAGCTCCTGCCGCTATCTCGGCGGGATCGCCAAGCCGCTCAAACAAGGTCGCGGCGTGGGCGTGGGCGACCGCCTCGCTCGGCCATTGGGAAAAGAAGCGGGCATCTGCGGTTGGCCCGGGCGACAAGGTGTTGGCGCGAATGCCCTGGCCCGCATGATCCACGGCCAGCGCCTTGGCGAGGCTGAGGAGCGCGCCCTTTTGGCTGGCATACCAAGCGCGCCCCGGCTTCGGCGCCCGCGCCAATTGCGAAGCGACAAGAATGATCGAGCCGCCAGAGCCTTCCGCCATCACCGGGATGGCGTGCTTTAACAACAGGAACACGCCGGTGAGATTGACGTCGAGGGAGCGCTGCCAGTCCTTGACCGATAGTTCGGTCACCGGCAGATAGGGCACATCCCGGATGGCACAGCTGACGACCACATCGACGCCGCCAAATTCGGCCTTGGCCGCATCCACCAAATCCCGCGCATGGGCTTCTTCGCCGGCGTCACCAACAATGCCAATGGCGCCATCGATTTGGGATACGGTTTCGTCGAGCGCCGCTTGGTTGATATCGGCGCAGACCAGCCTGGCGCCCTGGCGTGCGAACGCGCTTGCGACGGCGCCGCCGATGCCGCCGCCGGCGCCGGTGATGATGGCGGTTTTGTTTTTAAGGCGCATGGGGGCCTCCCTTATATGACTGCCAATCATCATATCTGAAATATCTAAAATTATATATCAATTCAATTTCGCGTATTTTCATTGATAATATTCGCTGTTTTCTGCTAATAATTACATTGGCTGATATTTCACTGGTATCAAACATGCTTGATGATGGTTCTGTCGCCAATGGCGGGCTGATCCGCGATGGTGTCTATGACAACATTCGCGCCGATATCCTTGCGTGCGAGCTGGCACCGGGGTCGCGCATCCACGAAAACGATCTGGCGGCCCGTTACGATGTCTCCAAATCGCCGGTGCGCGATGCGCTGCTCCGCCTCCAGGTGGAGGACCTGATCGAGGTGTTGCCGCGCAAAGGCTACCGTGTGCGTCCGATCTCCATCAATGATGTGGGCGAATTGTATGAGATGCGTCTCTTGCTCGAAAAAGCCTGCGTGCGCCGCGCCATTGACGAAGCAAGCGACGCAGCTCTCGCCGGCCTCGATAGTTTCCGCACCACTGACCATGCTGGCGACCTGGCCGCGTGGGTCCGCTATAACCGCCAGTTCCACCGGGCTATCGCCGATGCCGCCGGCAATGACCGGCTGGCCAAGGCTGCTGCCGAAGTGATCGACCAGTTCGACCGGCTGACATTTGTTGGTGTTGCGCAAGGCGCTACCTCGGAAAAGCTGGTGGCCGAACATGGCGCCCTGATCGATGCCATCCAGGACCGGGGCAAGGGCCGGGCCCAGCGCCTGATTACCGATCACATCAAGCAATCCCAAAAACGGGTGTTTGCCGTTCTCAACAATCCCGCCATCGTCGACTAACACCAGGAATACCCATTTCATGAAGCCATTTGAATTCATCAAGGCGGCGAGCACCGAAGAGGCCGTTGCCGCCCTCGCCGAACACGGCCCCGGAATTCGCATCCTGGCCGGCGGCACCGATCTTCTGGTTGATCTCAAGCATGCCGGCCAGTCGCCGGGCGTCGTGATGGATGTTTCTGGCATCGATGATCTCGGCGCGATCAGCGTGGATGACGATGGCCTGCATATCGGCGCCGGCGCCACCCATACGGCCATTATGACCGATCCCCTGATCGCCGAACACGCCCCTGCCATGATCGACGCCGCCCACACGGTCGGCGCCGTGCAGACCCGCAATTTGGGCACAATCGGCGGTAATCTGGTGACCTGCGTGCCGTCCATGGATTCAGGTCCGGTCCTGGTGGCCCTCGAAGCCGACGTTATCCTGGCCGGGGCGAGCGGGATCCGGCGCCTAGCCTTGACGGAGTTTTTCGTCGGCCCGCGCAAGACCATTTTGGCGGCTGGCGAGATGCTGGTGGACATCGTTATTCCGAAGGCCAATCTCGGCAAGCCGGCGGGCTTCATAAAATTCGGCCTCCGCAAAGGCCAAGCGCTGGCCCTGGTCAATGCGGCGTCGGCAGCTTGGATAGAGGACGGCAAATTCGCCGCACCGCGCATTGCCCTTGGCGCCGTGGCGCCGGTGGTGATCCGCTGCGAAGCAGCCGAAGCGGCGCTGGATGGCCAGCCGGTTTCCGATGCGGTCATTGCCGAAGCCGCCAAGATCGCCGCCGGCGAAGCCAAACCCATCGATGATTTCCGTGCCTCCAAATCCTACCGGCTGGATTTGATCGAGGTTGGCGTCCGCCGCACATTGGCCGCCGCCGCTGGCCTCAAGGGAGAATAACTATGGATGTAACGATGACGGTAAACGGGCGCGAGCTGACAGCATCAGTGCCGCCGGAAACCACGCTGTTGAAATTGCTGCGCGAAGACTGGGACCTGACCGGCGCTAAGCTGGGCTGCGACGTTGGTGATTGCGGCGCCTGCACGGTGCTGGTGGACGGCACGGCGGTGAATGCCTGCCTGATGCTGGCCGGCCAGGCGGACGGGCGCCAGATCACCACTATCGAAGGCCTCGCTGATCTGGACGCCTTCCACCCCTTGCAGAAAACCTTCGAGGATTTGGCCGCCCTGCAATGCGGATTTTGCGGGCCGGGTATCATTCTCGCCGCCAAATATCTTCTTGACAACAATCCTAATCCAACCACCGCCGAAATTCGCGATGGCCTCGCCGGCAATCTCTGCCGTTGCACCGGCTACACCAAAATTATCGAAGCCGTCGCCGACACCGCCAAGGAATTGGCCGCCCAAAGCGCGGCATAAGGAGACAATCATGGACGAAACCGTCAAAGTCGCCGAAAGCGAAATCACACTGGAAGCCTTGCGCGAAGCCGACGAAGCCTTGCGCCTTCCTGTCGCGGCAGATCCGATCAGCTATCCCATTGAGACAAAGGTGCCCGATGCCCGCCAGCAGACCCCCGCCGTCGGCCAGCGCGCAACCCGCCCCGATGGCCGCCTGCACGGGCTCGGCCAGACAAAATATATCGATGATCTGTCCTTCCCCGGCATGATCCACGCCAAGATCAAGCGCGCTGGCATCGCCCATGCGCGTATAAAATCGGTCGATGTATCGGAGGCTGCAAAAATGCCGGGCGTCCTAGCGACCTTGGTGGGCGCCGAAATTCCGGTCAATTCGTTCGGTCCCAGCCTTCAGGACCAGCCGGTTCTGGCCTCCGATATCGTCTATCACGCCGGCGATGGCGTTGCCGCAGTGGCTGCCGTGACCGAACAGTTGGCCGCCGACGCGCTGGAGAAAATCACCGTCGAATACGAGCCGATGACACCGATCTTCGATCCCATCGAAGCCATGCGCGATGATGCGCCCAAGGTGCATGATCCGGACAGCAACATCTACGCCACCAAGGTGATCAAGAAGGGTGACGTGGATAAGGCTTTTGCAGACGCCGATCATATATTCGAAGACACGTTCACGACCCAGATGGTCGAGCATGTCCCCATGGAGCCGCACGCCACCATCGCCGATTGGGACGGCAACGGGCGCCTGACCCTTTGGTCTAGCCTCGGGCGCATTACATTGGGGCGCGCGGATATCGCGCGCACGCTGGAGCTGCCCTATAACCGCATCCGCATCATTGGCACTGTGGTCGGCGGCAATTTCGGCGGCAAGAACGAGATTACCCAGGAGCCGATCCTGGGCCTCCTGTCGAAGAAAACCGGGCGCCCGGTAAAAGGCGTCTACTCAAGGGAAGACGAGTTCATATCCTCCACCACCCGCCATCCCTTCATCATGGAATACAAGACCGGCATCAATTCCGATGGCCGTATCGTGGCGCGCAAGGTGCGTCTGGTCTGTGATGGCGGCGCCTATTGTTCCTGGTCGGAAACTACCTTGGGCAAGGCCTGCATCCTGTCAGCCGGCCCCTACAATATCGACAATCTGCATGTGGAGGCTTTCGCCGTTTACACCAACAAGACCATGACCGGCGCCATGCGCGGGTTCGGTGCGCCCCAGGTCTGCTTCGCCTATGAATCCCACATGGACGATATGGCCAAAGAGCTGGGCATCGATCCGTTAGAAATCCGCATGTTGAACGCGTTCGAGGAAAATGCCGCCAGCCCCACCGGCCAGGTATTGCAGTCGGTGGTGGTCAAGGATTCGCTGCAAATCGCCGCCGAACGCTTCGGCTGGAAGGACTAGGATCATGAAACGCACCGGCAAAGGCATCGGCTGCATGTGGTATCCCATCGGCTTCACGGTGGCCGCCAATCCGTCCGCCGCCACCGTCAAAATCAACGAGGACGGCACCGCCACGGTTCTCACCGGGACAGTGGAAACGGGGCAGGGCGCGCTGACCGTCCTTGGCCAGATCGCGGCGGAAGAATTGGGCATCTCGGCGGACGATGTGCATGTGGTTTCCGCCGATACCGATACAACACCCATGGACACCGGCGCCATCGCGTCGCGCACCACGTACGTGACTGGCAACGCAATTCAATTGGCGGCGGAAAAAGCCAAGGAGATCTTGTTCGAAGTGGCGGCGCCGCTTCTTCGCGTCAAGGCCGATCAGCTGGAAGCCGCCGACCGCAAAATCCAGGTAAAGGGTTTCCCGCAGCGCTGCCTGCCCATTGCCGAGGTCGCCAACCACGCCCAGTTCGTGATGGGTATGCCGGCGATCGGATCAGCCTCGTTCAACCCGCCGACAGTGGAGATGGACCCGGAAACCGGCCAGGGCAAACCGTTCTCGACCTATGTCTACGCCACCCAAATCGCCGAGGTGGAGGTCGATGACGAAACCGGCGAGGTGGATGTGATCCGCATCGCCGCCGCCCACGATTGCGGCACCGCGATCAACCCGATGCTGGTCGAGGGCCAGGTCCAGGGCGGCATCTCCATGGGTATCGGTTTCGCCATGCAGGAAGAAATGCTGTTCGACGAGAACGGGCTGCAGATCAATCCCAACCTGACCAATTACATCATGCCCACGTCATTGGATATGCCCGAGATCGAGGTGGATATTGTCGAGAACTATGATCCCACCGGCCCGTTCGGCGCTAAGGGCGTCGGCGAGCCCACATCGGTGCCGACGGCGGCGGCGATTCTGAACGCGATCCACGACGCGGTTGGCGTGCGCATCTATTCACTGCCCGCCACGGCGGAAAAGATATTGGCGGCGATCAAGGAAAAGGGGGCGGAAGAACGCCAGGCGCTGCCGGCGGCGGAGTAGGGGTAAAAGCTTCGATAGCGCCCTTTGTCCCTACGCCAATGGAGGGTGGTTGGGCTGACTATCGAATTGGTGGTTCGATGCCTATCGGGGCCGAAGTCAGGTTTCAGCGCTAAGACCGGATACAGAATTCGGGTTCCAGGAGATTTTCTTTTGGGGGCTGACCCAGATAACTACCTTAGATAACGTTTAACCCATTGTCTTATCGCCAATAATTGGGCTGACGGGTCACTGTTGTTAAAACGCCACTCGCACTCCTTCAAATATAGTCCGAATTGCGCCTTCGGGACAC
>JABHAA010000137.1 GCA_018674495.1 Rhodospirillaceae bacterium
ATGGCGTCGCGGGACGCCTTGACCACTGCCATGCCGCCGGCGGCGGTGCCGCGTGAGCCGACGGTGGGGAAGTTAAAGCCCTGGGACGAGGTATCGCTTTGCTGGGCGCGGATTTTATCGAACGGGATGCCCAATTCCTCGGCGGCCATCTGCGCATAGACGGTGCGCATGCCGCCGGCCACGTCGACGGTGCCGTAGACCAGCGACGCCGAGCCATCTTGGTTGACATTGATGGTGGCCGAAGTTTCCATGCCGAGGGTATTCCAAAAGGCAGTGGCGATGCCACGTCCCTGGTTGGGCCCGAGCTTGGTTTTCATATGGTCGTGGGCGCGCGCCCGCTCCAAAGTCTCCACATATCCAATGGGGCCCAATTTCGGTCCGAAATGGGTCTGGGTGCCTTCCCTGGCGGCGTTGATGAGGCGAATTTCGATGGGATCGATCTTCAATTCCTCGGCCAATTCGTCGATTACCGTTTCAACGCCAAAGGCGATCATCGGTGCGCCGGGGGCACGGTAGGCCGCCACCCGGGGTCGGTTGCAGATGACGTCGTGGCCGATCACCTGGACATTTTCGATGTCATAGCGGGTGAAGGCGGTCGGCGTGCAGAGCGGCAGGGACGAGCCCGGGAAACAGCCGGCCTGGTAGTTAAGTTCGGCTTCGGCGGCCGTGATGCGGCCATCCTTAGTCATGCCGATTTTGATCTTGATATTGGTGCCCGAGGTTGGGCCGGACGCGCGGAACACTTCATCCCGGGTCATCGCCATCTTCACGGGGCGCTGGGATTTTTGCGATAGCCGGATGGCCAGCGGTTCAAGATAAATCAAGTTCTTACCACCGAAGCCGCCGCCGATTTCGGCTGGCATCACCTTGATCTTGGACATGTCCATTTCCAGAACCTTGGCGGTCTGGGCGCGGTTCATGTAATGGCCCTGGGTGCTAGTCCACACCTCTGCATTGCCGCCTTCGGTATAGTTGGCGATGCTGGCATGGGGCTCGATATAGCCCTGGTGGGCGGCCTTGGTGTCAAACTCCCGCTCGATAACCAGATCGGCGGCCTTGAAACCAGCCTCTGCATCACCGAGTTTGGTAACCATGCGCGCCGCGATATTGGACGGTTTTTCCGGCGCCGGCTCAATGCCGCGGGTGAACTGCTCTTCGTTCAAAAGCGGCGCGTCCTCGGCCATGGCAGCGACCACTTCGATCACGTGGGGCAGAACTTCGTAATCCACCTTGATCAGTTTCATGGCCGCCTTGGCGATAGATTCGCTGGTCGCCGCAACGGCGGCAACCGGGTGGCCGTCGTAAAGGGCTTTCTCGCGGGCCATCATATTGCGCGTCACATCGCGGAAATTGATCATGATCTCACCGCCCGAGGCATGCAGAACCGGCTGGTCGGGGAAATCCGCCGAGGTTACGACAGCTTTGACGCCGTCCAGCGCTTCGGCTGCGGACGTGTCGATGGATTTGATGTTGGCGTGGGCATGCGGGCTTCTGAGAACCTTGCCGATCAATTGGCCGGGCAGGTTGATATCAGCCGCATAGCGCGCCCGGCCAGTGACTTTGTCGACCGCATCGGGCCGCTCCTTCGGGTTGGTGCCGACGACTTTTGTATCTTTTTCTTCGTAGGGAAGCTGGGTTCCGTACGGTGAAGGCATCATTCCCATGGGTCAGGCTCCTCTCATTTCTAGGGCGGCATCCATGACCGCCTCGACAACATTATGATACCCGGTACAACGGCAGAGATTGCCGGCCAGCCAGAGGCGCACCTCGTCTTCCGTCGGATCAGGGTTTACCTCCAACAGGCTGCGCGCCGCGACCAGCAGGCCGGGGGTGCAAATGCCGCATTGCAGGGCAACATGTTCGATGAACTTGCGCTGCAGCGGGTGCAATTCGTCGCCGTTCGCCATGCCTTCGATGGTTTCGATCTTCTTGCCGGCGGCTTCCAATCCAAGCACCAGACAGGAGCAGACCAGCGTGCCGTCCAAGGTTACCGAGCAGGCGCCGCAATCGCCGGTGGCGCAGCCTTCTTTGGTGCCGGTCATCTGCAATTCATCGCGCAAAACATCAAGAAGCGTCTGCGTCGGCTCGCACAGGAAATCGACATCATCGCCGTTGACGGTGGTGCTCACATGGGTTTTTTTCATGGTTATGCTCCCGCCCGCGTGGCCGCGATGGCGGCGGCCCGCCTGGCCAATACACCGGCAACTTTAATGCGATATTCCTTGGTGCCGCGTTTGTCGTCGATGGGCCGGCAGGCGGCGCTTGCGGCGGCGGCCAGATTTTGCATGGCCGTATCGTCCAATTTGGTGCCGACCAGGGCAGCGCCCGCCGCGTCGACCATAAGCGCTTTCTCGGCGACCGCGCCAAGGGCTACTAACGCATCGGTGCAGGTGCCGCCGTCATCCAGCGTCAGATTGATGGCGACGCCGACCACGGCGATATCCATCTCGGTACGCGGCGTGAAGCGCAAATAGGCGTCGCCGGAGCGGGGCGCCCGTTCGGGCAACGAGAATGAAACCACGATCTCGCCTTTTTCCAGGGCCGTTTGCCCCGGCCCGGTGGTGAACGCGGTCACCGGTATGTCGCGGGCGCCGTTCGGCCCAACCACATGGGCGATGGCGCCAGCGGTCATCAACGGCGGCACCGAATCGGCAGCCGGCGAGGCATTGCAGAGATTACCGGCGACCGTGGCGCGGCCCTTGACCTGGATCGAGCCGATCAGCCTGACGCCGTCCAGAATGCCCGGCCAATCGTTGCCGAAATCGGGATGGTTGACCAGTTCCATGCCGGTGACCGCGGCGCCGATCCGGTAGCCGCCGCGGTCTTTTTCGATGCTCCGCATTTCGCCGATATTTTTGATATTGACCAGCAGGGCGGGCTCGATCATGTCGCAATGCATTTGCACCAGAACATCGGTGCCGCCCGACAGGATGCGCACATCGCCCGCTTCGGCGGTGATCAGTCCGATCGCGGCATCCAGCGTAGCCGGCTCTTCATAGCGTAATTCGTACATGGCCTCCCCCATCGATAAATTTCCGACCGGTCTATAAACCCGGCTTTCAAGGCCATAGTTTCAACGAAAGGCCGGCAACACGCAAGGCCCGAAGCTAGGCCCGCAACGCGGCGATTCTACGATTATGGGCCGAAAGAATTTCGCATTGAGTACCAGGGATTGCAGCATACGCCTTGCCCATTCGCCGCCGCGTCTGGTTTAATTCGTGAAATTGTAGTATGCTTTTCGTCAATCAATTTTGAATCTGACATTTCTCCAGGGGTGCACAATGCGGACACTGAAATTTCGAAGCCTTTTTGTTGCGTCGGCGGTTTTGCTGGCCGGCTGCCAATCGGGCAACGTCGCCAACGCACCGGGCACGCCGACCGCCTATAAGGATCCGGGAACGCGCGGGCTGGTCACCGGGGTCGGCATCGAATCCCAGGACATCATCACCATGACCGACAAGATGATGCGCGATATGATGACCACGCCTGGATTGGTCGGTCGGGCGCCGGCGCCGCAAGTTCTGATCGACGCCACCTTGTTCGAAAACCAAAGTAGCCAGCGCATCAACAAGCGCCTGATCACGACGCGCCTCAGGGGCGGTCTGCAACGGGCCGCCAAGGGACGCATGGTGTTCGTCTCCCGGCGCGCCCTCGACGCCATCTTGAAGGAACGCAAATTGAAACGCCGAGGCAAGGTCGATGTGGGCACCACCGGTTTCACCCGCGCCGTGGCCGGTGTGGATTATCAGTTGCGCGGCGAGATCATGGATCAAACCAAACAGGATCCCAATACCGGCGCCATCGAACGCTACAATATGATCAACTTCGAGATGCTCGATATGGAGCGCGGCACGATCATTTGGAGCGGCCTGTATGAATTCGTCAAAGCCGGGCAGAACGACGCCATATACCGATAACCGATCAACCGCTCGGCCAGGGGGTTCGGGCCGGCGATTGTCTGAACAAGGGGTAAGAGCAATGAATATAGGGATTTTCAAAGGTTTCGCGGTTCTGGCGCTGTTGGTAAGTGTCAGCGCCTGCGTAACCGACGAGGAATATGTTCGCGAAAAATATGTGCCGCCGGTCGAGATGAATGCCTATTTGGATGACAAGCCGGCCATGGCAAGGAAGTTCTTTGCTAATATTCCCCGCCAGGGCATCCGCAACGAGGTTCTCAATCACCAGCGCGCCGCCTTGGCCGCCATGCAATTGAACGATTTTGAAAGTGCCGCGGCGTCGCTCGACGCCGCCATCAATCGCATCGAAACCATCTATTCCAAAAACGAAAAAGCGGAAAAAGCGCGCTCCAACTTCACCAAGGAAGATTTCAAAGATTACCTGGGCGAGCCCTATGAGCGCGCCATGGCGCATCTCTATCGCGGCTTGATCTATATGGCCGATGGCGATTACCAAAACGCCCGCGCCGTCTTCAAGGGCGGACTTTTGCAGGACAGCTACGCGGTCTCGGAAACCCACGAGCAGGATTATGCCTCGCTGGCGTTCCTCGGCGGCTGGGCCTCCAAGTGCGACGGCAATGCCGGGATCGCCAAGGAAATGTTCGAAGAAGCGGCGGAGAACAACGACAAGCTGAGTGCCCCGCCGGACGGCCATAATCTATTGCTGATCGCCGATGTGGGCACCGCACCGACCAAGCGGGCCGAGGGCGAATATGACGAAAAGCTGATCATCGAACAGGGCAAAACCTTTGATAATGCGATTGTCCGCGCCAAGCTGGACGGCGAGGATATCCGCCTTACCCGGGCCGAGGATATATTCTGGCAGGCCACCACCAGGGGCGGTCGTGCGGTCGATCATCTGTTGGCCGGCAAGGCGCAATTCAAGGACAATATGGATAAGGCGGGCGATGTCATGATCGCCGGCGGCGCTGCGGCCGGGACCATGGCCATGGCCTCTGGCAATAATGACGCCGCCGCGATCGCCGCGCTGTTCATCATTGCCGGCGCCATTGCCAAGGCTTCGGCGGCGGCGGCGCAGCCGGACGCCGATGTCCGCTATTGGGATAATCTGCCCGACAGCGTCTATATCGCGACCGCCAAGGTGGACGAGGTTCCAGACACAGTGAATTTCTCGTTCAGCGCCGAAGACGCCAGTGCCCGCGATTACGAAATGCAGGTGCATAAGGGCACCAATTGCTCCATCGCCTGGGGGCGGACCCATTCGGCGCTCAATATACCCGAAAGAGCGCCAGGAAAATGGCTGCCGGCCAACGTGCCGCCGAAGCCCGAGCCGAAAGAAACCGAAGGCGATAAGGACGACGGCGGCAAAAAGCCCACCTCGTAGCCCCATATAGGATAGAGAAATAGACATTAGGATGGACCCATGAGTATTTTCAAATCCCTGGCGGTGGCGGCGATAGCTGCGGGCGCCCTGGGCGCCTGCCAGACGGTGGTTGAACCCAACCCGGTCTGTGATTTCACCAAGGTCCAGGAAGCCCGCGACAATCCATCGAGCGGTCCGGTATTGGTTTCCCTGGTTCCCGGCGCGCACACCGATATGCCGCTGAACACGGTCAATATCACCGATGTGGCCGTCACCAACAAAATCCTTCTTCAGGCGACCAACGCCCAGCGCACCGAAACCGGCAATGTCCGGGTCTGGGCGCGCATGGTCAATTGCACCGATTTTGCGCTGCAACTGGAAGGGAGGACGCATTTCCTCAATGCCGGCCAGGCGCCGGTGGAAGGCGTGACCGCGTGGAAGCGGGTGTTCATGTCGCCGCGCTCAATCGGCACCTTTACCGATCTTTCTATTGCCGCCAAGGATGTCGAGACCTATCTCATCGAAATCCGCGAAGGAACTTAAGGGATGCGCCCGAAACTAACCTTGAAGTCTGCCGAATATTTTGCTCTAGGCGCAATTTTTCTGGCCGGGCTGGTGGCCGTGGGCTTTCCGGGCGTGGCCGAGGCCCAGCGCTACCGGGACGACGTGCCCAACGTGCTCCCCAAACCGTCCGGCGATAAGGAGAAACGCTACCAGCGCAACGACGAGCGGCATCTGGGCGACTTTTCGGCCAATTACCGGAACCAGAAGTCGCCGCGTATTGCCGTCTTTTGGAACCGCCGGCTGACCGACCGGCTGACCCAGTGGGCGTCGAACCAGCGCACCATCAACACAGCCCCGATCAAGTTCTCCCAGCGCGAGGGCCGCAAACGCTCGCAAAGCCAGACCCGCCAGCCGGGCATCACCGAAAAGCAACGGCGCATTTCCGATGTCCGCCGGCAACGGCTTAAAGAAGAGGTTCTGTTTCAATTTGAATCCGGCTTCATGGAGCCTTTTTTGAATTCCGGCGCCCGCATGATCGACCGCGCCGCGATCATGCGCCTGACCCAGACGGCTGAGCACAAGAAAGACAAAACCATGGAGCGCCGGATCACCCCTGACAGCCAATATGTGGAAGTTTCGGCGCTGACCAATTATGCCGATGTGTTTGCCGAAATTCTCTATACGTCTTCGAAGAATTCAGAGACCGGCATCCGCTTCCAGGTGCAGATCAAGGAAGTGCGCTCGGGCCGCATTTTGACGATGGTCCGCTCGACCGGCGCGCTGAAGGATCCGAACGATCCCAAAAGCCGCAACCGGAACAACAAGTACGTCGATGACGACGACGAAGAAGAAGATGAAAACGCCTTCAAATATGTCCCCGGCAAGGACGGCTTCAAGCGGGTGCGGCGCAAAAAGCGGACATTGACGCCGGACGAGCTTGGCCACAATCTGGCCGTCGACACCATGATGGCCCTCAATCGGATCTGGAGCCGGTTGAACTAAACGAAAATTCGTTTCAGCGTGTTGGCGGCGGCAGTGTTTCCGAATGCACGCCGGGTACGCCCTTGCGCATGATCGGTGGCAGCGCTGGTCTTCCCGGGCTAGCGGACAATTCCACAGGCCGCGCATGCAGCTTTGCCTGGCGCGCACAAAATTCCTTATCCAGAACGGCTGGCAAGGGGCCGCGCTCGGCGCTGGCAACCAAAGTCATCGGCTTCCATGGCGGCACCGTGCCTTGGGCTTGCGCGGCAGCTGGGGCCGGCATTGCGAACAGGGCCAACCCCGCAGCGATCCATATTGATTTCATGGCTATCCCAATCCGTTAACCACTGACGGTTACCATGATCGCCTTAATCTGATATAATGGCGACCATGGATTGAAGCGTTACTCTTATCATTCCTAAGGGAGAATTCCTATGCGCATGAAAATTATCGCCGTTGTGGCCCTGAGCCTCGGTCTGGCAGCCTGCGCGAATTCACAAACCGGCGCCAAGCAGCAGGTGGGCACGGCCGTCGGCGGCATCCTCGGCGGTCTCGCCGGCGCCCAGTTTGGCTCCGGCTCGGGGCAGGCGGCAGCGGCTGCTATCGGCACGGTAATCGGCACTATTTTGGGCGCCAACACCGGGCGCGATCTGGACCGCGACGATCAATTGTTCGCCCAAAGCCGCGCCCAAAGCCGGGTTCAGGTTCCGATCCGCGGCCCAGCAACGTTTGATCTGCCATCGAGCAGTCAGACGCCTTCCACGGCGTCATCGGTGCAGCGCGAAAGCCTGTTCGAGGATCACCCGGCAGGCTGCCGCAAGTTGGACGGTGGCTTCCGCGCCGCCTTCGCCTGCCGCGACAACATCGGCCGCTGGTTCGTGCTGCAATAATTGCTGGTTTAGCGCTGCAAGGCCTACAAGTTCCCAATCTCCAATAATAATGCCGTTGGATGTTAAGCGATCATCCAACCGATCTGATTTCAATTGGCAATCATTCATTTACAATTTAGCATTTACTTTAGAACGCGAATCGAATTAGAACAAAAAAAGAACATGTATTTTACATTGGTGAGTATGATGACCGAATCTTCGATTGAATGGACGGATGCCACCTGGAATCCCGTTGCCGGGTGCACGGTCTTGTCGCCCGGATGCAGCAATTGCTATGCGATGCGCATGGCGGCTCGCCTCGACGCCATGGGAATGGAAAAATATAAAGGGCTAACACGCAAGTCGGGCGGGCGCGCTGTTTGGACGAATAAGGTTAATTTGGACAGAGGCGTGCTGGGTCAACCCGGCAAATGGAAAAAACCCCGCCGAGTATTTGTAAATTCGATGAGCGATTTATTCCACGAGAAAGTACCAGACCGGTTTATTGATAAGGTCTGGAATGAGATGGAAACCCATGATCGCCATACCTTCCAAATTTTGACCAAACGCCCGGACCGCATGTTTGATTTTGTCTTAAAACGGAATTCAGTCCCGGCAAATGTTTGGTTGGGCGTAAGTGTAGAGGACAATGAATATTTAGATCGGATTGAATGGCTTCGAAAAACGCCTGCATTTATTCGGTTTATTTCTTTTGAACCGCTCTTAGGCTCTGTCGCTGGAGTTAATTTGACCGATATCGACTGGGCCATCGTCGGCGGGGAATCTGGTCCGAAGTCACGAACTATGAGTCCCGAATGGGTCGGAGAAATTCAGGCAAGCTGCAAATCGTATGGGACTGCCTTTTTCTTCAAACAATGGGGTGGAGCAAACAAAAAGAAAGCTGGCCGCAAATACCGAGGAAAAACTTGGGATACTTATCCAACTAAATATGAAGCAGAATATCCCCAGCTATCCGTCTAGAGAGGCCGATCGCCGATCCGTCTGGATTCGAAATGAAGAAATATAGAGAAAACCGTTGTGGTCCTCCTGATTTTGGCAATGGGAGAGGAGGTGCTACATAAGGGAATAATTTTGACAATCGATCTGTCACAAATCGCTGGAGCCCATCAATATTAACGGCCCTTCGAGGATCGTCGGGCTGGATAAATAAATCGTTCTGGCTTGATGGTGAATAAAATGTTTTCCGCCATTCCGTAGTCCCTAAAATACGATCCAAACACGCTGCCTTTGCCTCATCGACCTTGCCAAAATCATGAGCCGCTTGTCGGTACAAGCCTTCAATCGAAAACAAGTACCAAACATCAATTGCCTTGGTCTTGGATATCTCGACCAGCGTATCCCACTCGACATCCAGCCCATATGGATCAAGAAACAATACGGCTCTTCTCCCCCGACCAGGAGCTCCTTCATTCGGTCTCCATGCGGTATCTCTGCAAATATTCTTGATTAAAATATTGGCGTCACCTTCTAAAACGTCTATTTCTCGATCTGCGTTAAGTTCCTTTAATTTATTTAGCGCTTGAATCCGATCTGACCTGCTTTCAATAAAGTAGTGTTGATCAAATGGTTGGTCAGTTTTCAATGCTATTCGAGCTGACCCGTCGATGCTCACCTCGACACCATCTTCTCCAAAAAGATCGGCCGCACTTTGATCGATTGTACGCTCGCCGGTACCGGCGAAACCATCAATGTAAATCAATTCAAAGGCCTGATTTTTTTTAAGGCCTGTGTATAAGCATTAAGGTATTTTTCCAGGACAGATAATTTCTGGTGTGTCCAATATCCACCATAGCGATGCCCAGCCATTATTTTTCCTCAAATAAACTCAACTATTAGAGAAAATAACCATGTGCACATTACTCTAAATGGCAAATTTTAGCCAATTCCCTAATGGCAGATGCAAATTCTATTTCTTTCGCCAACTTTTGAAATTTTCTCGCTACCCCCAAATATCGCGCGCCACTTCGGTGATGCGGGCGAGCTTTTGCCATTGGGTTTCTTCCGGGATGGTTTTTTGGTGCTCGGCAGAGGTGGCGAAACCGCAGCGCGGGCTGAGGCCGAGCTGATCCATGGGAATGAAGCGCCCCGCATCTTCCAGCCGGGATTTCAGAAATGCGGCGCTTTCCACCTCTTCCTCCATGGTCGATACCAGGCCAAGCACCACCCGTTTGCCCTTGGGGCAAAGGGCCAAGGGTTCGAAATCACCAGCTCGCGGGCCCTCGTATTCCAACAGGTAACAATCAATATCGAGCTGGTTAAAGAGGGCATCGGCGATAACGTCGTAGCCGGCGTCCGCCTGCCAGTTGGGGTCCGACGAGCGGCACACATGCAACGCGATTTGCAGCCCGTCCGGTGCGCCCCGGACCACAGCGTTGATCGCGGTCATATAGACATCCAGCAAATCCCGCCAATCGTCGCCGCGCATCGTGAGCAAGCCGCGCACCCGCTCGTCGCCAAGCTTGATGATGGCGGTCTCGTCGATCTGCAAATAGGTACAGCCCGCCGCCGCCAAAGCCTGCATCTCGGCGTGGTAGGCGGCTGTTAGATCGGACCAGAATTTGTCCAGATCGGGATAAATCTCGGCGCTGATATTGGCGCGCCCTGCCCGGTAATGGATGAAGGCGGGGCCGGGCAGGGTGACTTTCCCGGTGCCCGCCGCGTGGGATTTCAGAAATTCGAAGCTGGGAACATTGGGCGAGCCTTTCCACCGCACCGGGCCTGAAATTTGGGGCACGCGGCGTGCCATGCGGTGGCCAAGATCGTTCGAAGCCGACCAGCCGGTATCTTCGGTTAATTGAATTTCGACGCCGCTTAAGGCCTTGGCGGTAAAACTTTCCGAATAGACCGAACGCCGGAATTCGCCGTCGCTGACTGCGCCCAGACCGATCTCTTCCTGGCGCTTGATAGCGCCGATGATGGCGGCGTCTTCGGCGCGCCCAAGCCCCTCCGCGTCCAGGCGGCCATCGTTGAACGCATTGCGCGCCGCTAACAAGGCTTCGGGTCGCACCAGGGAGCCGATCTGTTCGGCGCGGAAGGGGAATTGATTTTGGGGTTCTGTCATGGCGCTCTCTTGCTGGCGGCTTAGAGTAAGAGGATAATAGGCGGCAGAAAAATTCTATAGCGGAGCAACCAGCTCATGCCAATGCAGCCCAGCCTTTTTATCAGCCACGGATCGCCCATGATGCTGGTCCAGGACAGCGAATTGCGAGATTTTCTCTGTGGTCTTGGCGATACGCTGAACGCCGCCTATGGGCGCCCGGACGCTATTTTGATCGCCTCGGCCCATTGGTTGACGCCGCGCCCGGCGGTCGGCGGCGCCGGGGCACTGGAAACTATCTATGACTTTTATGGCTTCCCGGAGGCCATGTACCAAATCACCTACACCCCGCCCGGCGCGCCGGAATTGGCGGTGCGCGCCAGCGCCGCGCTGGCCGAGGTCGGCATCGAACCTGAGCATGATAAGGTGCGCGGCCTCGACCACGGCGCCTGGGTGCCGCTGCGTTATATGTACCCAGATGCCGATATTCCGGTGGCGCAAGTCTCGGTGCAGCCGCACCTGGGCCCGGCCCATCACTTAGCCCTGGGGTCGGCGCTAAAAGCCATGGGCGCTGCCAATATCCTGGTCATCGGGTCTGGCAACCTGACCCACAATCTGGGCGAGATGGGACGCGCCCGGGGCGACGATGCGCCCGCCGACTGGGCCGTGGATTTCGCCGAATGGGTTAAGTCAGCGCTGGATGAAGGCCGCTCGGCCGAGCTGATCAACTATTTGAGGCATGCGCCGGACGGGCGCCGTGCCCATCCCACGGACGAGCATTTCCTACCCTTATTCCTGGCCATGGGGGCCTGCGGCGAAGCGGTCAGGCCGGCGCGCATCCACACCAGCTACACCGGCGGCGCCGTCTGCAACGACTGCTACCAGTTCGGCTAATCGCCCTTTAAGACGGCCGCCGCTTCCGCTTCGATCACGGTGCCTTTAAAGAAATCCGGGTTCATGCGGCCGTGCAGGCGGACCGAATTGGCGAAGGTGAAATCGCCGAAATCTTCATCGCTGATAAGATCGTCATCGACCAGCTCGTGCGCCTCGCCCAACACGCCGAGGGCATCCTGCACATCCCAATGGCCGATGTCGGAGCCGAACACGGCTTTGATGCGCGCGCCTTTGCGGAGCAGTTTTTCGTCGAAAGCGACGGCGGCCATGCGGTCGTCTGCCTCGCAGCCGAAATAGAAGCTGTGGGTGAACTGATCGCGAATATCTTCGCCGCAGCTGATGGCGCAAAGGGCAAAATCATCGGGCACGTCGGCGTCCGCAGCGAGCCTGCTTTTGATGCCTTCGCCTTCGGTGCGCACCCTTTCGGGCGTGACGCCGGGGGTTGCATAGGCTTCCGCCATTTCCGCCAATAGCTCCACATCGAGGGTGCGCGGATCGAGAAATTCGCCCATGGCCCCGGCATTGCGCCGTTCCCAGTGCTCATAAATGTTGTGATAAAGATTGCAGGCCCAGCCGACGCCGCCTTCCAGGAATGCGAAGTTCAGTTCCGGGAAGCGTTTGGGCACGCCGCCGAAAAACAGCGAGCGGCAGAAAAATTCGTTGTGGTCGGCGAATGTCGAGATGTGATTGAAGGTATAGTTGACCCGGGACGCGTGCCTGTCGGTGCCCGACGAGCCGCCATGACAGGCGACCGAAACCCCCAAATCCAGGCAGCGCTGCCAGAACGGATCGTAATCTTCCAAGGAATCGAGGGCTAGGGGGATCACCCGGCGGGGCTCGTCATCGGTGGGCTGGTGCGCCACATAGCCATTAATGGTGATGGTCTTCATGTCCAATTCCGAGGTCACGAATTCCAGCTCATCGATGGCTTCGGCGGGGCTTTCCACCGGCACAATGGCCGAGACGGTCATGCAATCTGAGAACCCGCCATAGACATCGGCGTTCATCATATTGAGCGCGCGGGAGAAGGCGCGGCGGCGCTCGTCTTCCTTGATGTTGAGCATTTGCAGACCGAGGGTGGTGTAGACGACGGAGAAATCGATGCCCACCGCCTGATTGCGTTCTTTGCGCATGGCCGGCAGCATTGCCATCGCCCGATCGATGGTGATCGGCCCCGACGGTGACAGCCACCAGCCGCCGGGCGGCACCTGCAGCACCGTCGGCGCGCCGACTTTTTCGGTCCATTCCCGGGTCTGATCGGGGCCGACGATCTGGCTCAGATAATCGGGCAGCGCCGCTGACAATTCGACCGCGTGGCCGTCGCCATCAATCACTGGATGGTTCAGTTTGGAGCGGATTTCGGCACCAATGGCGCGTTTGGGGGCCTCGGCTCCGGCGGCGCCCTGGGGGGCTATGTCATCCATCATGATCTAGCGCCAATCATCGATGGACACCGTGGCGCCTTCGGCCAGGCGCCCGGCGAGAAGCTTCCAGGCGCCCTGGGTCTCGCCGCCGGTGACCACAATGTTGATGTCCTTGGCTTCGAACAAGGAAACCTCTTCGTCATCCGCCGCCTTGAGCTTGGCCGCGTAAGGCTCGACGCCTGCCTTGGCCATGGGCAGCTGGAGGGTCTGTACCCAAAGATCGTCCCAATATTCGACCGCCGGCAGCGTGCCGTTTTCGGCGATCCAGGCGCTCAGCTTTTCTTTGCTGTCGAAGCCCAGATCGACAAACTGGCGCGCGGTGATCGGATCGACTATCAGCGTTGGCGGCAGATTGTGCTGACAAGCGGCGATGGCACGCTTGAACTGTTCGGCCCAGGTTTCGCGCGGTCCGAACCCGGCAATGTGATAGCGCCCGCCGAAAAACACGCTAACTGTCGAATCCTCGGCCTTGAAACCGCGCTGGACGTGTAGCGGCTGCCAGGGGCTGCGTTCTTCGGCTTCGGGGAAGGTCAGCGCATAGTTCATCGGGTTGCCGAGGGAGCCCATATAGGTGTCGCCCGGCTCCGAGCCGCCCTGCAAATTCACCGAAAGCAGGTTATAGGCGCGCCCGATGGAAACGTTGGCGTGGTTGTGCGGGCCCATGGCGCCGATGCCGTCGCTCATGCCGATTTCGCTGCGGATAGGGCCGTTGATTACCGAATAACAGGCGAACGAGGTGGTCGACGACGAGCGCGCTGACACGCCGGAAGCGGCATGCGCCAGGATCACCGGCAAATATTCCGGGCGGGCGCCGGCCATGACCGCGTTGACCGCCACTTTTTCGACGGTGAATTCCCAAAATTCACGAAATGCCGTAGGACGCAGGCGGCCAACTACCTCGTCCGGCGCGTGGCTGGTGCCTTTGAGCATCGCCGCCACTCTTTCTTCGGTGGGCAACACAATGGGCATGAAGTCGGTCCAGTGATTGTCCTCGAACAATTGGCGGAGGTTATCTTCGGTGTCGGGCTCCAAGAACTTGTCCGCCGTACGCTCAAACGACGTTCCGGTCAGATCATTGTCATTAAGCGGCGCCGACAAGCCTTCGATCAATTCCTGCATGAAGGGCCGATCGTTGATCGGATCGATACCCTGGATATAGCCGCGCAATCCTTCCGCCGTCATACCCACCAATGGTTGGGGAACATAGGCTTGGCGCGTTGTCGGCATGCCGTTGGCCAGGGCCACCGATTGGGCGAGGCGGGCAAAGACGTGGGTGTGAACGGCGACCGTCGGCACACCAGATTCTTCCAGTGACATGGCGAGCCCCACGACCGTGGGGCTGCAGGTGCTTCACAATCCAACGCCGAGGATGGCGGCGTCTCCGTCGGCTTCGATGTTGGAGCGCATGTCCGGATCATCGACCCAGCTGGCCTTCGGCTTGATCATGCGGGCATCGACATCCGGCATGTTCTCGGCGAACCATTGCCCAAGCTGGTCCATGAAAATCTCGGAATTGTCGAACAGGCAATCGACCAAGTAGACCACCTTGCCATCCAGGCTTTCCAGCCTCGGCGCCAGGGTCTTGCCGGTGACGACGGGCGGAAAGCCCCTCGGGTCATGTAGTGTGATTTTGTCGGCCATCTGATCCTCCCGTTTTACAAATTAACTTCTAGCGCCAAGTGCCGCCTTCGAGATAGGCGTCCGCCGCAATCGCCGCCGCCGCGCCGTCGCCGGCGGATGACGCCGCCTGACCGGCGGAACCGGTGCGCACACAACCGGCGGCGAACAGGCCGGGCACTTGGCTGCGCAAATCCTCATCGACCGGAACGCGGCCATCGGCGCCCAAATCCAAAAGCCCGTTCAAGAAGCCGGTGTTTGGCGCCAATCCAATATAAATGAAAACGCCGTCGCATTCCATATCGGCGCCTCCGGCGGATATGCCGGTTACCACATCATCGCCCAATATTTTGTCGATCGTTGTCCCATAGCGCACGTCGATTCCAGCGTGGGCTTCGATGCGGGCCTGATAGACCGCCTTTGCGATGAGCGCGTCTTCGCGGCAATAGATGGTCACCGATGATGCGGCGCCCGCCAGGGTCAGCGCTTCTTGTGCAGCGCTGTCGCCGCCGCCGACGACGGCGACCACTTTGTCTTTCAAGAGCGGCGCGTCGCAACTGGCGCAATGGCTGACGCCGTGCCCACGCAAAGCCTCTTCGCCGGGCACTCCCAGCTCTTTGATACTGGCGCCGGTGGCGATAATGACGGCGCCGGCGGAGTAGGTTTCCACTGGATCGGTGACATTCCATCGGGCGCCGTCGGCTTGCAATTCGATCACCTCGGTCATGGCGAAGCCGGCGCCGGCTTCGGCGGCCTGGCCTTGGGTGATCGGGCACAATTCGTACCCGGCGACGCCGTCGGCGAAACCGGGGAAGCCTTCGATCTTTTCGATGCTCAGCAGATTGCCGCCGAGCACATCGCCGGTCAGCACCTGTACCGAACGCCCCAGCCGCGCCGCTGTCAGCCCTGCGGTCAACCCGGCAATGCCGCCGCCGGCTACCAATATATCGAATTCCTTAGCCAATGATCCGCACCGCCTTGATGATTGAAGAACTTGAGGGGTAAAGCTACGGACCCGGAGCGCCAATGAAAAGCGAAAGCTGGCCTTATATTTCGCCTGAGCGCCCTGACTTTGGATCGGTGTCGACCGATTTGATGAAGGCCGCCGCGTCATTGATCTGGCGGCGGGACAGATCAAGGCGCGGCATCTGGCCGTGCGGCGCGAACAGGAAGGACCTGATCTGGTTTGCCGAGCGATGCGTCTTGATCCAGGCGAAGTTGGGCGCCACGGCTTTTGGCGACGGGCGCCGCCCTAAAGAATGGCAGGATGCGCACCAGCGTAAGCTAAGGATACGGCCATTGACGGCATCGCCCGTCTTGCGGGTTTGCGCGTCGGCACTGCTGCCCACGGTGGCCATGGCCAAGCCGATCACCGCCATAGAGATTGCGTGTCTCAATACCATCCGAAAATTGCTTCCTATCAATCCTGAGCCGCTCTAGGATGGCGCATAAATTCGGGAGGGGAAATGACCGACGTCAAGAATGTTACCGCCGCCATACTGATTATCGGCAACGAAGTACTGTCCGGGCGCACCAAGGACGCCAATTTGAACTGGATGGCCAAGCGGTTGACCGATCTCGGCATCCGCCTGAAGGAAGCCCGCGTTATCCCGGATGTGGAAAATGTGATCGTGTCTGCCGTCAACGAGATGCGCACGACTTATGATTATGTGTTCACCACCGGCGGCATCGGGCCGACCCATGACGATATTACCTCGGCCTGTATCGCCAAGGCCTTCGGCGCCGAAATTCACCGCCACCCGGAAGCCAAAGCCTTGCTGGAAGCCTATATTCCTGCCGACCGGCTTAATGAAGCGCGCCTGAAAATGGCCGACGTGCCGGTGGGCTCAGAACTGATTGAAAACCCGGTATCCAGGGCGCCCGGGTTCCGCATGGAAAATGTCTTCATCATGGCCGGCGTGCCCTCGATCATGCGCGCCATGTTCGACAGCTTGGCGCCCTTGCTGACCGGCGGGGCCAAGGTGATGAGCCAGGCGGTTGCCACCTATTTGCCCGAAGGCGCGGTGGCCGAGGGTTTGGGCCAGATTCAAGACCGCTACCCAGACGCCGACATCGGCTCTTATCCTTTTTACCGGGACGGCAAGTTCGGCTGCACCTTGGTGACGCGCACCTCCGACGAAGCTGATCTGGCCACCGCCGCCGATGAAATTCGCGCCATGATTATCGCGCTTGGCGGCGAGCCGATCGAACAGGATATGGTGTCGGGCAGCGCCGAGGATGAAGATGGCGACGATTTCGATACCGGCGACAAGAAAAAATAGAAACAGGAGGAGGCCATGAAGTTCGGCTTTGCCGGCATCGGCAATATGGGCGCCCACATGGCGCGCAACTTGGCCGCCGCCGGGTTTGACGTCACCGTCTATGACAAGGCGCCAGGCCGCGCCGCCGCTTATGGCGCCGAGCACCGTATCGCCGCCGCCGAAAGCTTTGATGATCTGGCGGACGTCGATGCGCTGATCACCATGCTGCCCACCGGGGCCGATGTGCGCGGCTTGCTGTTGGACGAAGAGGGTGGTCTGGCAAATCGGCTCAAATCCGGCACCCTGGTAATTGATATGAGCTCGTCCGAGCCGGTGGGAACACAGGAACTTGGCGCGGCGCTTGGCCAATTGGGGATCGTCTTGATCGACGCGCCGGTATCGGGGGGCATCACCGGCGCCGACAAAGCCAGCTTGACCATCATGATCGGCGGCGATGATGCCGCCGCAATGGAGCGCGCCACGCCGGCCTTGGAAGCCATGGGCGGCAATCTGTTCCGCACCGGGAAGCTGGGCTCCGGCCACGCGGTCAAGGCGCTCAACAATTATGTGGCCGCCGCCAATTTCGCCGCCGCGTCCGAAGCGGTGATTGTCGGCAAGCGTTTCGGGCTCGAAGCGGAGACGCTTTTGGACGTGATTAACGTCTCCTCGGGCCGCAATTCAGCCACCGAGGGCATGATCAAGCGCCAAGTGCTTCCCGAGACCTTCGCGGCGGGTTTTTCCCTGGCACTGATGGCCAAGGATGTGCGCATTTCGAGGGGCCTCGCCGAAGCCATGAACGCGCCGGCCCCCATGAATGCGGCGGTCACCGATATCTGGAACGCCGCTGAAGACGAGCTTGGCGGTGAGGCGGATTTTACGGCGGCCTATAAGTCGTTGGATAAGTAAACCGACTTTAAAACTCTAGACTTAGTTCGTACAATTTTGTACGATTTATGTATGAACGGCAACGAGCTTATTCGCCGCCTTCGCAAAATTGCACGGCGCCGAGGCGAGGCCATGACCATCAACCAAAATCGCGGCAAGGGTTCCCACGCCACCCTCAGTTTTGGAAACCGGCTGACGACGATCAAAGATTTGAAAAAGGAAATCGGCAAAGGGTTGCTCCGGTCAATGTTGAAGGATTTGGGGCTCGACCAGCGCGATATTTAGGAATTTGCATTATGACCGCTACTCCACTCGCCTATCCGGCCAAACTCACCCAGGACGAAGACGGCAGGTTCGTTGTTACGTTCCCCGATTTCGGCTGGGGCGCCACTGATGGCGCGAACCGCGAGGAGGCACTCGAAGAGGCGCAAGACGCCTTGGAGGAAATTATCGCCACCTATTTGGCGTCGGGAGATGCCTTGCCCAAGCCGTCGCCGGCACGGCGGCTGCCACTGGTGCGCCCCAGCGTCTTAATCGCCGCCAAGGCGGCCTTGTTCGAAGCCTTTTACGAATCCGGCATGACAAGGGTCGCACTTGCCAAGGCGCTCGGCGTCAATGAAGCCGAAGTGCGGCGTATGTTAAGCCCCCGCCATAAAACCAAGATTACACGTCTAGAAACCGCCCTCGGCATCCTCGGTAAGCGGTTGGAACTTAGCGTCGCCGATGCGGCGGCGTGAGAAGACTTGATTGGGCAATATCTGATAACCGTCCGGAAAGGCTCGTGTTGTCCGCCGCCTTTCACGTGCCCCGCGCTTTTGCTACAACCCCCTGACCAGCCACCCTTAATCGTGCGGGCGTGGTGAAATTGGTAAACACAAGGGACTTAAAATCCCTCGGCCTCACGGCCTTGCCGGTTCAAGTCCGGCCGCCCGCACCAATTCATCTTATTCGAGGTTTAATAAATGACTGACAGCAAAATAAAAGATGAATTGGAAATTTTGATCACCCAAGGAACTAGAATATTGCACTCCGGTATTTATCAAAATGGTTCGACGAATTTCGATGGGGAAACAGAAAAATACCTAAAAAAATTAGTCAAGGAATTAGAAAATTATAAAAAGGAATTTCATATTTGGTATCCGAAGGCGCTCAGGTGCGTTCGTGTTATAATGCCAGAAAGATTAGAGGAATTTGAAGCGTTTTACACGGGTGAGAAAAAATCAAAGAAATTCGATTATTTAAGTGCAGGGATTACTCATAATTTTCAGGGGATAATTACGACAGGCGGCTCAACCGAGCAGGATTATTTTGGAAAATTCACGTCAGGTCTTCAGGAGCAGATATATATTCTCGAGAGCGCAAAGGAAAATATGGACGATGCTCTCTTCAATTATGAAACTGAAATTCATTTTAATATTTTTAAATCAGAACTCGATGTTGCACGTGAACTCAAAAAACATAAACAGTTAAGGGCCGCCGGAGCCGTTGCAGGGGTGGTTTTAGAAGAGCATTTGAAAAAATCTTGTTCCAACAATGACATTAAATTCAGAAAAAAGAATCCAACAATTTCTGATTACAATGATGCATTGAAGAAAATTAGAATCGTCGATTTGGTAACTTGGAGACTAATTGGGAGGTGCGGTGACATAAGAAATTATTGTGTACATTCCAAGGAACGCGACCCAACTCCCGATGAAATTGATGACGTAATTCGAGCAGCAGAGAAAATTATCGCGGAAATATAATATATTTGGATGTTGGCGCTCGGAATGATTCTCGTCACGAGACTTCAATTAAATAAAAATTAGGGGCTGACCCAGATAACTACCTTAGATAACGTTTAACCCATTGTCTTATCGCCAATAATTGGGCTGACGGGTCACTGTTGTTAAAACGCCACTCGCACTCCTTCAAATATAGTCCGAATTGCGCCTTCGGGACACCG
>JABHAA010000139.1 GCA_018674495.1 Rhodospirillaceae bacterium
CGGTGTCCCGAAGGCGCAATTCGGACTATATTTGAAGGAGTGCGAGTGGCGTTTTAACAACAGTGACCCGTCAGCCCAATTATTGGCGATAAGACAATGGGTTAAACGTTATCTAAGGTAGTTATCTGGGTCAGCCCCAAATACAATTTCATTTCAATATGCCTCCTGTTATCAAAAATTATTTTGAGGATTTGGCAGGGTGCGCGCAAACTCCCGCTCCCTTATTTGTCATCCCCATAGAATGTACATAACACATCATTCTAGCGCAAGTTGCGCTGAAGAAGTCCGTGGGCAATTCGTTGATGTCCGCTTCTAGCCCATAGGCCGCCATTAAGCTGTATCCAGAGGTCCCCAAATTTTCCACATTTCGCAAGAATAGATTATTCCTCGCTAATTATTGTATACAGCGCGGTCTCGTTCTCTCTTCCGCGCAATTGAACCGAGCCTTTGGGTTCAGGTCGGACCAGCGGTGGCAAAGTAGTTCGGTCGAGCAAATCTGCGGAAATTAACAAGGGGCAGCCAAAAACTTTGCATTGTTGTTCGATGCGGGCGGCGGTGTTGACCGTATCGCCGAAATAGGAGATTTCCTGTTTCTGGTCCCCGCATTGGCTGATCACCACTGGCCCGCCGTGCAATCCAATCCGGTAAGAAGGGATCATGCCAAAATCGCGTTCGTATTCTGGTCCCCTTTTTCGAAGGTAATCGGCTATCGCAAAGCAACATTGAACTGCTCGCATGTTCTCCGTACGCGTTCGCAACGGCCAGGTTACAACAACCTGATCACCTACATAACGATGGACTTCACCACCAAATTCAACAATCGGTTCGGTGATGTCGAAAAAGAATTTTGTGATCATTGTTTGAACACCAACGTCACCAAATTGTTCGGCCAAAGCGGTCGATCCGGCAAGATCCAGGAACATGAATATTTTCTCTTCGCGGATCGGTCGGTGATATTTGCCTAGTACAAAATTGATCAATGTTCGCCCGCCAATGATGCGAACGACTTGGAGCACAGCCTGCATCAAGACAATGGCGGAAAAGACAAAAACCAAAGAGCGAAAGAATTGTGGTTCGGTAATAAAATCCAGGCCATATAAACCTTGGTAATATGCCCGTGCGAATAGCCCTACTGATATGACGACCAACACCAAAACCACTGATTTGATGGCGATTGCCGTTAGAAAATATAGACGTCTGATCCTGACTCCATAACGGCTTTGAACAAACAGGACCTCAAAGCCCCAAACCAACACGCTGCCAATAAGCCAATTAATCCCACCGTGGAACATGTTTTCTGCCTTGGTTTCTTCGCCAGAAACGTCACCAAGAAAACCATCCAACACTCCCAGTAGAGTGGAAAGGACCACTAGAATCGCAAACAGCCGTATCCTGGAAACCATTAATCTGGACAAGTTCGTTCTCCTGCAATCGTGTTCACACCATTGGAGCGAAATTGGTAAGCCTAAGCTGGTTAGATTAATGGCCCGCTGTCAGGAGTAAAGCGGACTGGATTTCGGTGGGGCTGGGCGGTGAAAACATTTTCTTGGCCAAAGGTGAAATAAAAATGCTCTCCCACTTGCGCGGAAACTTCAGCAGACTATTTAACTATCAGCGCATGCGCGCGCTCGTGCTCTTGGAAATTGTGAATAAGAATATCTGATCCCACGTCGGGAATTACCCGGTTTACGTGGACTGTTTTGGTGCGCCGGGTTCCATGTGCGTTGGGTCAAAAGCGTAACAAAGCGTCATAAACCGTCATAACCGTAAGGGGGGTGTTTGGCGATTTGTGTCGCATTTAGAGATTTCACACCACAGGTGGTATGCGCTGCGGCGGTTGCTCCGCTCACAGACGGGTGCCAATATCGATACCCACATGGCCGACCGGGCCACGCCTCTGTGAGCTCTGTGGTAATTCTTCTTTTTTTGCGGCACTGTCTTCCCCCATCAGCCAATCGCCAGGAGCCCTGCCCGTGCCCAAAAACAACCCCCCATTTCGCGCCGATCATGTAGGCAGTTTGCTGCGCCCTGCGGCCCTCCGCCAAGCATTCCGTGACCACAGCGCCGGAAACATTTCAGCGGAAGAGTTTACCGCCATCCAGGATGATGCGGTGCGCCGCGCCGTCGCCTTGCAGGAAAATGCCGGGCTCAAATCGATCACCGATGGCGAGTTTCGCCGGGCATCCTATTGGTCCCACTTCGTCGAGGGGATCGATGGGCTGGAAGTGGCCGAGGCGCGCTTTGATTTCACCGACGCTTCCGGCGACGCAATGCATTTCTTCGCGCCCCATGTGACCGGGCCGATCCGGCGCGCCGGTCCGCTGTCGGGCGCCGAGTTTGATTTTTTGAAATCGGCCACCGGTGCGACGCCTAAGATTACCCTGCCGTCACCGCCGACCATGCATTTTTGGGACGCAACGAGCGCGGTTCAACAGGCCGGGTACACCGGGCCGGAAGAATTTTTTGCCGATCTGGCCGCCGTGTTCCAAGCCGAGATCGCCGATCTGGCGGCTCGGGGCGCCCGCTATATTCAGCTCGACGAGGTGCCCCTGGTGATGCTGTGTGATGAAAATCTACGGGATCGCATCCGTGCCAATGGCGAGGACCCGGACCAATATGTGGATCACTACATCAAGCTCTTCAATGCCTGCCTGGAGGGTCGGCCCAATGACATGACGGCGGCTCTCCACATCTGCCGGGGCAACTTCAAGGGCCACTGGCTGACCGAGGGCAGCTATGGTTATGTGGCCGAGCGCGTATTCCAGGAAATCAACGTGGACGCCTTCTTCTTGGAATATGACAGCCCCCGCGCCGGTGATTTCTCACCGCTGGCGCAAATGCCCGGGGACAAGACGGCGGTCCTGGGGCTGGTCTCATCGAAGGTTCCCGAACTGGAAAAGCCGGACGACCTCAAGCGGCGCATCGACGAGGCGGCGCAATTTCTGCCCCTGGAAAACCTCGGCCTTAGCCCCCAATGCGGGTTCGCCAGCGCCGTATCGGGCAATCCTGTTTCCGAAGACGACCAAAAGGCCAAGCTGGCGCTGGTTGTCGAAGTGGCAGAAGACGTCTGGGGGTAAAGCCATCTCTAGGCGGGCGCTTGCCAGTTATTGATGCGCTCCCCGCCGGCTGATACCGTCCGCCAACAACAAAACCAAAGGGAACGGCGGGGCGTGAACACTTCATCCAAAATTTGCGACGTGCTCATCGCCGGTGGCGGCAATGCTGCGTTGTGCGCGGCGTTGAGCGCGGCCGAAGCCGGGGCCGAGGTTCAGCTTCTGGAAGCAGCCCCCAGGCATTTCCGGGGCGGCAATTCCCGCCATGTGCGCAATATCCGCTACATGCACAAAGGGCCCACGGACATCATGACCGGGCCGTATGAAGAAGAGCCGTTTTTTGAGGATTTGCTGCGCGTTACCGGTGGCAAGACCGATGAAAAATTGGCGCGGTTTTGTATTCAACAATCGGAAGACGCGGTGGATTGGATGCGGGTCAGGGACGTGCGGTTTCAGCCGGCCCTTGGCGGCACCTTGCAGCTATCGGAAACCAACGCGTTCTTTCTTGGCGGCGGCAAGGCGCTGGTCAATGCGCTCTATGCCCGCGCCGAAAAGCTTGGCGTTCGTATCGCCTACGAAACCGAAGTGCATGGGGTAAGCTTGGACGCAGATGGGTTCCGCCATGTCACAGCGCGCACGCCAGACGGCGACAGGGAGTTTCCGGCCAAGGCGTTTGTCGCCGCCGCCGGTGGCTTTGAAGCCAACATTGCCTGGCTGACCGAGGCCTGGGGCCCGGCGGCGGAAAACTTTCTGGTGCGCGGCTCGCCCTTTAACACCGGGCTTACGTTGCGCGCCATGATGGACGCCGGCGCCGCCACCATTGGCGATGCGGATCAATGCCACGCGGTGGCCATCGATGCCCGCGTGCCCAAGTTCGACGCCGGCATCGTGTCACGCTCGGACAGTGTACCGTTCGGCATCATGGTCAACAAAGAGGGAGTGCGCTTTTATGATGAAGGCGAAGATTTCTGGCCCAAGCGCTATGCCATATGGGGCCGGCTAATCGCTGCCCAGCCGGACCAGATCGCCTATTCGATCATCGACGCCAAGGCGGTGCCGTTGTTCATGCCGTCGGTCTATGCGCCGTTACAAGCGGTCACGCTCGCCGGATTGGCGAACGAGATCGGCGTTGATGGAGCCACATTCGAGGCCACACTCGGCGCCTACAACGCAGCGGTGCAACCGGGCCAGTTGGACAGCGCGGTCCTCGATGGCTGCCGCACGCAAGGCTTAGGAATCGAGAAATCCAATTGGGCGCGCACTATCGATACCCCGCCTTTCTACGCCTATCCACTGGCGCCGGGCATCACCTTTACCTATTTGGGCGTCCGCATCGACGAGACCGCAAAGGTGCGTCTAAAAGACGATAGCATCGCCCCCGGCATGTTCGCCGCCGGCGAATTGATGAGCGGCAATATATTGGGGCAGGGCTATTTGGCCGGCTTCGGTATGACCATCGGCACCGTCTTTGGGCGCATCGCCGGTCGGGAGGCGGCGCGCCATGCCATCGGCTGAGGGGATCAACGGGGACGTGCTGGAAGAAGCCCGCCGGCAGATGGAAGTGTGCAACGCGTGCCGCTATTGCGAAGGCTATTGCAGCGTCTTTCCGGCCATGGAATTGCGCCGGGATTTCAGCGATGGGGATCTCACGTACCTTGCAAATCTCTGCCACAATTGCCGAGGCTGTTATTACGCCTGCCAGTTCGCGCCGCCCCACGAATTTAAAATCAACGTGCCGCAAATCTTCGCCGAGCTGCGCAGCGAAACCTACGCCGCCTATGCCTGGCCGGCACCGCTGGCCGGTCTGTTCCGGCGCGCCGGTACTTTGGCGGCACTGGCCCTGGCGGGCGCACTGGCGCTGGTATTGGTGCTGGCCGTCCTGTTGCAGGACGCCGGCGTTCTCTACGGCACCCACACCGGCGAAGGCGCGTTCTATGCGGTGATCCCGAAAAACCTGATGGCGGGGCTGGCCTCGGCGGCAGGGATTTATGTGGTGCTGGCTCTGCTGATCGGATTTGTGCGGTTTTTACGGGGGCCCGGGCCGAGCATTAGCGCCGGGGCGGTGGCCGGGGCGGTGCATGACATGCTGGCCATGAAGAACCTTTCCGGCGGAGGGCCCGGCTGTAATTTCCCCGGCGAGAAATTTTCCGCCGAGCGCCGCTGGCTGCATCATCTGGTTATGTACGGATTCTTTTCCGCCTTCGCGGCGACGTCCGTCGCCACCATCTATGACCACTTTCTTGGGCTGCAAGCGCCATACGATTATTTCAGCCTGCCGGTGATCCTGGGCACAGTTGGCGGCATCGCCATGGTGATTGGCTGCGCCGGGCTGATGCGCCAGAAAATTGCCGAAGACCCTGAACCAGCGCATAAGGCGTCGCGCGGTATGGAATGGGGCTTTATCTGGCTGTTGTTGCTGACATCGCTCACTGGCTTGGCATTGCTGGCGTTCCGCGAGACAGGCGCCATGGGCATATTGCTGGCGGTGCATCTCGGCGTCGTGCTGGCGTTGTTCATCACCCTGCCTTACGGAAAATTTGTGCATGGGGTTTACCGCTTTGCTGCGCTGATTCTCTACCGGGCGGAAAGTCGAGAGGAATAGAAAATGGATTTGGGACTGAGTGGTAAGCTGGCAGTCATCACCGGCGCATCCAGGGGCATCGGCCGCGCCGTCGCCGAGGTGATGGCCGAAGAAGGTTGCCGCCTCATATTGACGGCCACCAACGAAAAGCTATTAAGCGAGCTGGCCGCTGACTTGGCGGCCCGCTTCGGCACTGACGCCCGCATCTTCGCCGCCGATCTTGCCGACAATGCCCGCCAGGCGGCACTGGTGGCCTTGGCCGGTGACGAGATCGATATCCTGGTCAATAATGCCGGCTCGGTCCCTGGCGGCGGCATCACCCAGATCGACGAGCAAACTTGGCGCAAGGCGTGGGATCTGAAGGTGTTCGGTTATTTGAACCTGATGCGCAGCGTCTATCCAGTGATGGTGAAAAAAGGCGCCGGCGTCATCGTCAATGTCATCGGCGATGCCGGCAACAATCCGGTGATCGACTATATCGCCGGATCGGCGGGCAATGCGGCGCTGATCGCCGCCAACAAGGCGTTGGGCCTGGCCAGCTTCAAGCGCGGCGTGCGCGTAGTAGCGGTCAACCCGGCGGCCACCGAGACCGACCGTATCGTCGGCATCTGGAAGGCGCGGGCGGAACGGGAATTTGGCGATGCGGATCGCTGGCGCGACTACTATAAGGAACATCCCTGGGGCCGCCCGGCATTGCCGCGGGAAGTAGCCGAGACCGTCGCCTATGTCGCGTCCGAGAGGGCCAGCTATATTTCCGGCACCGGCATCACTATGGGCACGACCACGGCCTATAGGGACACGGAATTCGATTAGCCGGCGCAGCCCGATGAGTTATCCACAACCCTGCCGTTCAGCGGCGCTGGACAAATTTCCCGAACCGGTCAACAATCGCCGCGTCGGTTTGAGTGAGGATAAATTATGCGCTTGTTGGCTGTCGTTGCCTTAAGCTTGGCGGTATCGGGGTGTGCCTTTTATTTGTCGGGGCCAACCCAGGCCATCGACATAGAAACGCCGGGCGCCGATGGCGCCAAATGCACGCTGATCGATGCGGTAGACGCGGCCCGTCATCTGGACGGCTCGCCGGGCCAGGTCACCATGCCGTCCGGCGACGGGCCGTTCACCATCAGCTGCGGCAAGCAAGGCTTCCAGACCGCCTCGGCGGTGTTCGACGAAGGCCTGAACCTGGAAGTATTTTGGAATCTTCTGAACGGCGGTGTGCCCGGCATCTATATCGACGGCATGTCCGGCGCGGCGCAGAAATATCCGGAAAAAATCGTCGTCTGGCTACGCCCCAACCAATTCGCCTCGCCGACCGAGGAACGAGAATGGCTGGCCAAGCGCGCCGCCTACGAAAATCAGCTCAAGGCGAAAATGAAATAGCCTAAAAAATAGGGCTGCCCGCTAAATATCCTGTGACTGCAAACTAGGCACAATAAAAGAGGCCGCATAAAACGGCCCCTTTGATTGCGCTGGTTTTGCGCGGCTATTCGATGGCGTCGCCGTGGGGCAACGGTTTCGAGATCAGCTCCTTGATCTGATCGATCATGTCGGACTGATCGTAGGAGCGGAACAGATTGATGCGGTTCCGGTTTGGATCGCCGCCGTGCCAATATTCATAGATATCCTGGCGCAGGCCATAAGACGACGCCGCCAGATCATGGGCGACCCGGAACAGCCGGGATTTGTATTCCACATCGACGTCTTTGCCGCGCATGTATTTGTCCAGATATTTGCGAATTTCCGGATTGGCCAGATCGTTTTCGGAGGGCTGCATGATGATGCCGGAGCCGCAAATTTGCCGCAACAGTTCTGTCATGCGGCCTGATACCTGGGCGAACCAAATATGCAGTCCGCGTCCCGGCCCCAAGGCCCATTGGCCCGACGGGCTCGGCCCGGCTTCGTGCTCCATACCTTCCATGGCGTGTTCCCACACCTGGCAATAGGTGACCATCTCACCGAGCTTGGCGGCCACTTCGCGGTACTGGGTGACGCCGATGGACTCGGCCACCATGGTGGCGACGGCGGTCATTAGGCGCATGCGCACATAGGCGCGGCAGAGATTGGCCCAGCCGAGGAAGTTGAAATTGACGCTGCCGCCGGCGGCGCCCAGGATTTTGACCATCGGGGTCGCGTCGTACAGCATGAACAACCGGTCCCAGGGTACCAGCACGTTATCGAAGAACAGCATGCAATCCTGCTCGTCGAGCATGCGGAACGGATGCCCCCAGGTGCCGATCCAGCGCGACACCGGCTCCCGCGCCAGGGCTTTCAGGCCTGGCGCCCCTTGCGGTATGGAAAAGGCCAGCACGCAGTTGGGGTCCGAGCGCCTGGCAAAGGTGGCTGACAAAGAGACATAACATTCGTTGGCGTGGGTGGCGGCGGTGGAAAGCTGCTTGCCGCCAGAGACAATAACGCCGTCTTTTGTTTCTTCAACCACGTGCAGGGCAACTTCCAAATCTTCGCCGGAATCCCGCTGCTCATTCTGCACGGTCTCGGAGCGGTCCACTTGCGGATCGCCCAAAGCGTGGGTCAGAAACAGATCATTGCGCATACAGTATTTGTAATAATTTTCGAGGTTTTCGCCGAAATCGCAGTGCGGGTTCTTGACCGCCGAGAAATCGTCTTTGCGGTGCATCATGCCGATGATGTAGGGCGCCAGGATATCGTGACTGCGGCCCAATTGGCCCCAGGTGTGGGTGTTCCAAAGCTCCGAATTGCGGCGCTTCATTTTCAATTCATCCGCCGATTTGGGCAGCATCCAAGAGACCGAAGTGCGGGTGCCCGATTCGGAATCCACAAACGTCATATCGTCCCGGTATTTGTCTGTGTTCTGCAGATCATAAACCCGCGCCATTTCATGGATCATGTCCTTGAAGGCGGGATGGGTGGTGACGTCGGCAACCTTTTCGCCATCGATATAGGCTTCGCGCCCATCTTTCAGGCTCTCGATATAGCGGGCCCCGGTCATAGCGCCGAGAGCATCATCCCGATCCGGTATTTTTTTGGCTGTCGCACCCATTCTTAAACTCCTCCTGATTTTACGCATTTTGCGCCGGCTATCGCGCCAGCGCATTCCCTTGAAACATTCCAAAGCACAATCATTTCTCGGACATACGCCTGGAACTGTCTTTGATTTAAATCAAACCGGCTGGCCTGGGCCCGCTGACGCCTAATTTACGTGCCTTCGTTGGGGTCGTGATACATGGGTCCGACGATGCCAGTGGTGCCCTTGTCGGCGGCGGACAGATGGTATTTTCCGTCCCGGTCGCGGCCCAGGCGTCCGTCCTGGCGCAGCTCGTCCAGCGCCATGGCGACTTCGCGGCCATCGTCGCTGCCCACCGCCTCGACCACATGAGCATAGAACATCGGCCCCGATTCCAGCGCCTGCTCCACCGTCTGGAAGCGCGCCGGGCCGTCAAAAATCTTGGCGGCGCAGCGGGTCAGCGGGATATCGTTGTCGCGGCCCATTTCCTTGGTGCAGTCGAAGCCGGCCTTGGCGCCGGTGCGCCGCCCTTTCAGGGAAGGATCCATGGTCATGCCCATCATGCCCTCCAAAAGCACGATATCCTCGTGCGCTTGGAAGCGTGTGCCCATGGCCCATTCCACCTGTAGATCGTTGTCGATGTCGATGTCGTCGTCGAACACATAGACATGTTTGAGGCGCATGATGCCGCCGAACAAGGCGTGTATGGCGGAGCGGGCTTCACCAACCCGGCGCTGTTTGAGCGATACCCGGATGGTGTTGGAACCGCCAGATGTTTCGCGCAAAACAACGCGAACCGGGCCGGAGACCGCGCTTTGCAAAATTTTGAACGCTTCGGCTTCGGTGCGCATGGCCGACATGCAGGCGCCGTCGGAACTGTCGAGGGAAAAGGCCGAGCCGTGCAACAGCGTTTGATGCATGACGTCATTTCGCATGGTGACCGCTGTGCAGGTGAACACCGGATCCATGTGGATGGAGCCGTAATAGCCCATATATTCACCGAACGGGCCTTCCGGTTCCACATAACCGCGCTCGTCGAGATAGCCTTCAAAAATCATCTCGGCATCGGCGGGCACACATATATCGTTGGTCAGGCTTTTGATCACCGGCGCATCCTGGCCCCGGAAAGTGCCGACCAGGTCCACCTCGTCGCCAGGAAAGCGGGATGTGGCGGCGAACATATCCAAGGGATGGGCGCCGATGGTGAAGGTGATTGGCAGACGTTCGCCGCGCGCCACACAGCCCGTATAGATGCGCTTCAAATCCGAAGGCGCGGTTACGTTGGTGCCGGTCTGGGTCTTGTTGCGCAAAGATAGCCGGCGGCTGCCGACGTTGGAGCGCCCGGACACCGGATCGATGGTATAATCGATGCCGCAAGAGATATAGCAACTGCCGTCAAATTCATGCTGGGGATGGAACGGCAGGCGGGTCAAATCGATATCGTCGCCGGTCAGGACGATCTCGCGCACCGGCGCTTCGTCGCCGGGAATTTCCACGGCCTTTTTCGGGTTGGCCAGGCGCCGGTGATATTCTTCGTGCACCGCCTCGTAGTTGGTATCGAAGGCGGCCGCGATGCGCTTGCGGCTGCCCATGGATTTGGCGATCACTTCGTGGCCTTCGGGGCCGGCCTGTTTGAACAGAACCGCCTCGGGCGCGCTTTCGATGATCTCGCTCATCTTGGTCAGCGGCGTCGGGCCTTCCAAAACATTGACCTCGCCCAAATCAACGATGCGGTCAACGAACGTGCGCAGGCGGAATTTTTCGAAATCGAATTCGGATGGCATGGCAGCCTCCCCTTGTGGCCGGTGGTGCATTTTGGCGGGCACGCTGGGCGGTGCCCGGTTAGGTTGGCGTCATGCTAACAGAATATACAGGGGAGAAAAGTTCGAAACGGCGTGTGGAGGATTACTTTTCCGATGTATCGCCGTAATAATTCTGGCCAATACGCACCGGCCCATCGCCGCGTGCGCGCCGGTGGGCGTTGGTGTCGCGCAGGGAATAAACGCAGCCACAATATTCCTGTTGATAGAAATGCTCTTCTTTTGAGATTTCCACCATGCGGTTGGCGCCGCCCTTTTTGCGCCAATTGTGGGTCCAGTAGCTCAAATTCGAATAGCGCTCGGCGGCGCGCACGCCCGATCCGTTGATCTGTTCCATATCCTTCCAGCGTGACGTGCCGAGGGTCGAGGAAAATACGCCAAAATCGTGCTCGTGGGCATAATGGGCGGTCCGCTCAAAACGCATATCAAAACACAAGGTGCAGCGATGGCCACGTTCGGGCTCGTTCTCGAAACCCTGGATACGCGCGAACCAGTTGTCCATGTCGTAATCCAGATCGGTGAATTCGACCCCCAGCTTGTCGGCGTGTCGCTTGTTTTCGTCTTTGCGCAATTCATATTCGCGCAAGGGGTGGATGTTGGGATTGTAGAACAGCACGCTGTATTCGATGCCGGATCGGGCGATCTCGTTCATCACATCTCCGGCGCAGGGCGCGCAGCAGGAATGCAGCAGCACTTTATCACTGCCGCCGGGCGCCGTCAGAACGGGGCGGTCCTGGTCCATTTGCTTTGCCGATGTGTCCATAAGCGCAAAATACGCCCTTCCTGGCTGGCCTGCAAGCCTGCGCCTGCCATGGTGGGCGATAGCCGCGATTCCAAAAATACCCGTTATTTTAGGTGAATATAATTGCACAATCATTTGAAATATAACAAGTTATTAGAATTATATCATATATAGTTAATTTTCTAATTTCCCGGCTGAATTTTCCCAAATTGTAAAAATTAACATAAATTAAGTTTATTATCGACTTTCCGGCCGGTGACCGCACATGGAATAGCCTTGAAATAAACCTGAATTCGCCATGATTGGAGAGCTTTATCGTAGCTTTTGGAAACAAAACTTTAAGAAATTTGGCCATATGATTGTCGCGTACGGGGATTGGAGGGGAGGCCAATCTTGACAGATGGGATCAAGTCGCTAAATTTGCCTGGAATTTGGGGCAAAATACGCCTGCGCGGGGATCGGCCGAAGCAATCGGCGCGCCGCGCGTCCGCAGAATTGAGGGGCGAGCTGCTTGTGGGACGTGTACCGGTAACCATACTCATCGTGGTAGGGGCTTTGGCGCCCCTCTGGATGATCGAGATGTCGCCGCCCCTGGGCGCGGCACTGCCGGACCGCGCACACCTCGCATCTGCCCCGGCCCATGAATTCCGCATTCCGCCCCGCCCCTTCAGCGTCCCCATCGATTTCCCGAGAGATCCCAAAAGCAATCGACCAGGCGCGCTCCCCCTCGAACCTGTCGATGGGATCAATATCGCGCCGCCGCCGCCGGAATTTATCGAACGCACATTCACGATCAAAAAAGGCGACACCTTGATGCCTTTGCTGATCGGCGCTGGCTTGCCGCGCTCCCAGGCGCACGCAGCCATCACCGCGCTGACCAAACATTTCAAGCCGAAGAATATTCGCCCCGGCCATAAGATGACATTGAAATTCAAGGATGGCGGCGATGTAGGTGTTAAACCGGTGTTCGCCGCGTTGGTGTTCCAGCCCAATATCTACAACACCATCACCGTTGCGCTGAATGAACAGGGCGGCTTCGAAGCCGGCAAGCAGAAAACCATCGTGCAGCGGCGTCTATTCCGCGCCGAAGGTAAGATCACCAGCAGCCTTTATCTGTCGGCGGTCAAGGCGGGCGTCTCGCCGTCCATATTGATGGAGTTGATCCGACTGTATTCCTGGGACGTGGATTTTCAACGCTCGATCCGTCCCGGCGACGGCTTCGAAGTGATGTTCGAAAAGCTCTATACCGAGGACGGCGAATTTGCCCGCTTCGGCAATGTACTCTACGGCAAACTGGTACTTTCGGGCACAAATCTTCCGCTCTACCGCTTTACCACCAAGGCAGGCTTGACTGATTTTTTCGGCATCAATGGCAAAAGCGCGCGCAAGGCGCTGATGCGAACTCCCATTGACGGCGCGCGCCTGTCATCGGGCTTTGGCCGCCGACGGCATCCCATTTTGGGCTATACCAAGATGCACCGGGGGCTGGATTTCGCGGCGCCCCGGGGCACGCCAATCTACGCTGCGGGCAACGGCACCGTCGTCTACCGGGCGCGCAACGGCGCATACGGCAATTACATCCGCATCCGGCACAATTCGGAATATTCCACCGCCTATGGCCATATGTCCCGGTTCTCGCGCAAAGTGCGGCGCGGCCGACGGGTTAAGCAGGGGCAGATCATCGGCTATGTGGGCACCACCGGGCGTTCCACTGGGCCGCACCTGCATTACGAAGTTCTTAACCGGGGCCGGCAATTGAACCCGTTCCGCTTGAAGCTGCCGTCGGGCAAATCATTGAAGGGCGCCGAACTGGTCCGTTTCAACGCTGAACGGCAACGCGTACAAGAAAAATATACATCCCTACCCAAATCGGCGACCGTAGCCAGCATTAAGAAATAACCAGGCGCGGCCATGATCGAGGCCCGGGCTGAAACAATTGGCAGCCTCATTCGCCCCGAATACCTGATCGAAGCGCGCCAGCGCGGCACCGAAATGGCCGCCGCCGAGGACCGCGCTGTGTCCGACGCCATCCGATTGCAGGAAAACGCCGGGCTTGAAATCATTACCGACGGCGAAATGCGCCGCCTGTCGTTCCAAAGCCAGATGACCGAGGCCATATCCGGGTTCGGCCAATGGGATTTGGACGCCTTTCTATGGGGTGAATGGATGGACGGCGATGGCGCGGCGCTCAACCGGCCACGTCCCGCAAACATGGGCGTTATCGGCAAGCTCAAGGCCAGGCGTTTTCTGTCGGCCCATGAATACAAGTTCTTGGCGGCAAACACATCCGGAACGCCCAAGATCACCCTGCCCAGCCCAACCCTATTCGCCAATTTCTATGATCCGGAATTGACAGGCGCGGCCTATCCTTTCTTGGAAAATTTGATCGCAGATGTGACCGGTATCCTAATAGACGAAGTGCGCGAACTGGCGCGCCTTGGCGCCCGCTATATCCAGATCGATGCGCCCCATTACCCCCTGTTGTTGCAGCCAAAAACGGCAGCTTTCTACGAAGGGCTCGGCTGGAATTCGTCTGAATGGCTGGCTCTCAGCATTGAAGCCGACAATGCGGTCATGGATGCGGCGCCGGAAATTTGCTTCGCTCTTCATCTCTGCAGAGGCAACAGCCAAGGGCGCTGGCTGGCCGAAGGCGGCTATGAGGATATCGCGGCGCAGATATTCGGCCGCACCCGTGCCGCGCGTCTGTTGTTGGAATATGACGATGCGCGTTCTGGCGAATTTGCGCCGCTGGCCCAGGTGCCCGCCGACAAGTGGGTGACGCTTGGCCTGATTTCTACCAAACAGCCAGAACTGGAAAATCTAGATATGCTATGTCGCCGCATCGACGCCGCTTCCCACTATGTGCCGTTGGAGCGGCTGGCCATCAGCCCGGCCTGCGGATTCTCGCCCTCGGTATTGGCGGGCGGGCTTAGGCCATCCGATCAAGCTGCCAAGCTGCGTTTGCTGACGGCGGTCGCGGACAAAGTCTGGGGTTAGTGCGCGTGGCCCTTGTGATCTTCGGCCATCAAATATGGGCCGAGGCCGTGGGCGACGAAGATGTTTTCAACCTCGCCAGGGCTCACTTTCGATGCGATAACCACAAGGCCAGCCGGTGCGTCCGCCGCCAGATCGGCGGGCGTGATCTCAATGGTGCCACCGGCCACATATTGCAGCACCGAAGGTTTTGGATCGCCGGCGAAATGGGCGATGCCCTTGGCGCGCAGGAGGTCCACGCCGAATTTTTCGGTCAGGTCCGCGAAGGCCGCATCGAATTCCAAGCGTGGCAATGAGGGCCTGAAATGCAGCCAGCAACTTGTTATGCCGGCATCGTGCAGTGGCCCGCCAGACAAGCCCAGGCGCCTGGCATCTGCGCCCGGTGCCGGCTGCATCAGCGCGTCCAGAGACGCACCCAGTGCGCCCCTCGACGCCTGGTGGAGGCGCGCGTCGGAATTAAGGATTTGCAACCGGCGGCGAAGATCACCGATGTCCGCCGCCAGATCGGTTTTGGAAATGATTAAATGATCGGCCATGGCGGCTTGCTGAGCGGCGGCGGCGTGCGCCTCCAACGTCTCGGACCCATTCACGCCATCAACAAGCGTCACCACCGACTGCCATACGTAGCGGATACCGGCCAAGGTATCGCCGCTGACCATGGCAAATACGCCTGAAGGATCGGCGAGGCCGGTGGTTTCGACAATGACGCGGGAGAACCATGGAATTTTGCGCCGCAACCGCGCCCAGTACAGATCTTCCAGGCTGGCTTCCAGATCGTCCCGCTGGGTGCAGCAGACGCAGCCATTTTCCAGCAGATACATGGTCTCCGAAGCACCCACCAAAAGATGGTGATCAAGACCGATCTCGCCAAACTCGTTGACGATAACGGCGGTGTCGGCGGCGTCCGGAGAGGACAAGAGGGCGCGCAAAAGCGTGGTCTTGCCGGCGCCCAGAAAGCCGGTGAGCAGCAGCGCCGGAATCTGATTGACCTTGGGTGTTCCTTGGGTCGTCACCGATCGCCGCGCCTCATCGCCACTAGCGCCCCCGTTCGGTGCGCAACAGGTAAAAGGAACTGACGATGATAATGGCGGCACCGATGAAACTCCAGACGGAGGGAACCTCGGCGAACCAGATCAGGCCAATGGCGAAGGCAAACACAATGCGCAGATAATCGAAGGGTAACACGAACGAGGTCTCGCCCAATCCAATGCCTTGAGTGAACAAAGTTTGGCCGAGAACGCCGAGACCGCCCATCAGCACCAGGATGCCAAATTCGGCAAGGCTCGGCGTCTGCCAAAACAGGAATGCCGGTATGGCCGACAATATTGTCGAGGTGGCGGTGAAATAGAAGATGATTACCAATGTATGCTCGGTGCGGCTTAGGAATTTGACCAGCAACACAACGAGGGTCGCTGTTACGGCGCCGCCGATGGCTGCGAAATACCAAACGCTGAAACCGTCGCCGAAGGGCCGGGTGATGATCAGGATGCCGAGAAAGCCGATGACTGCCGCAGCCGCCCGGCGCCCGCCGATCACCTCGCCCAGGAACAATCCGGCCAGCAACACGGTAAACAGGGGCCGCGAAAACTGGATGGTGATGGCGTCGGCCATGACGATATGAACGACCGAAAAGAACATCGCTAGATTGCCCAGCCAGCCGATTGTGCCGCGCAAAAGATGCAGCTTGATGCGCCCGGTTTTGAGGTTCTTGAAGCCGAACTTCCAGAGCACCGGCAAAAGAAACAAAAAGCCTGCCAGAAAGCGCACGAACACCATCATCGGCACGGGCAGGGAATCGCCCAGATATTTGGCCAGGGATGCCATTACGGTCAGCAAAAAAGCGCCCGCTATGATAAACAGGGCGCCACGGAAATTGGCATTGGCCGCCGGTACAGCGGGCGAGATTTCATCTGACATGGGATCAACTCGATTGCGAGGTGCCCATGGTTATCCCATGGCACTGGGATTGCAACCGTTTCAGCCGGATAGGTCCTCTAAGCCGCTTCCGCCGCAACCGCCTGGCCGTTGATGGTCAGACCCTCGCCGCCGGCGCCGATATGGACGGTTTCGCCTTCGCCGATAGATCCGTCCAGCAAAAGCATGGCCAAGGGGTTCTCTAGATTGCGCTGGATCACCCGTTTCAGGGGGCGCGCGCCATAGACCTGATCGTAGCCCGCATCGGCCAGCCAGGCGCGCGCTGGTCCGTTCAGATCGAGGGCGATGTTGCGGTCTTCAAGGCGTTGGATGAGCCGCACAAGTTGGATGTCGACAATGCCGTCCATATGTTCGCGGAACAGGCGGTGGAACAGGATGATCTCGTCCAGCCGATTGATGAATTCCGGGCGGAAGGCGGCGCGCACCACTTCCATCACCTCGCCATGAACCTCGGGCGAATCGTGGCCCTCTTCCTGGGCGGCCAGGATATCGCCGCCCAAGTTGGAGGTCAGGATGATCAGCGTGTTGCGGAAATCTACGGTGCGTCCCTGACCATCCGTGAGACGGCCATCATCCAAAACCTGCAAGAGCACGTTGAACACGTCGGGATGGGCTTTTTCCACCTCGTCGAACAGGATCACCTGATAAGGGCGGCGGCGCACGGCTTCGGTGAGCGCGCCACCTTCGTCATATCCCACATAACCCGGCGGCGCGCCTATCAGCCGGGAGACCGAATGCTTCTCCATATATTCGGACATATCGATGCGCAGCATGGCGGCTTCGTCGTCGAACAAAAATTCCGCCAAGGCCTTGGTCAATTCGGTCTTGCCGACGCCGGTGGGGCCGATGAACAGGAACGAGCCTAACGGCCGTGCCGTGTCCTGCAACCCGGCGCGGGCGCGGCGGACGGCGTTGGAGACGGCGGTTAGGGCTTCTGCCTGGCCGATCACCCGGCCCGCCAATGCATCTTCCATATGGACCAGCTTGTCGCGCTCGCCCTCCAGCATCTTGTCCACCGGGATGCCGGTCCAGCGCGACACGATCCCGGCGATATGCTCGTCCGTGACCGCTTCTTGGACCATGTCCCGATGTTCGGTTTCGTCTGCCGCCGCCAGCTTTTCCTCCAAGCCCGGGATCAGGGAATATTGTAATTCGCCCGCCTGTTCCAGCTTGCCGTCGCGCAGGGCTTTTTCAAGCTCGATGCGCGCCTGATCCAGATGCTCCTTGATCTTGTGGGTCTCGGCAATTTCGTCCTTTTCCGATTTCCATTGTCGGGTGAGGCGACCGCTTTCCTCTTCGAAGCCGGCCAGCTCGCCTTCCAGTTTTGTCAGGCGGTCTTCGGACGCGGTATCGCTTTCTTTCTTGAGAGCCTCGCGCTCGATCTTCAACTGGATGATGCGGCGGTCCAACTCGTCGATATCTTCAGGCTTGGAATCCACCTCCATACGGAGGCGCGAAGCCGCCTCGTCCATCAGATCGATGGCCTTGTCGGGTAGGAAACGGTCGGTGATGTAGCGATGCGACAACGTCGCCGCCGATACCAGGGCGCCATCGGTGATGCGCACGCCGTGATGTAGATCGTATTTTTCCTTGATGCCGCGCAGGATCGATATGGTGTCTTCGACGGTCGGCTCAGAGACGAAAACGGGCTGAAAGCGGCGCGCCAGGGCGGCGTCTTTTTCAACATGTTGGCGGTATTCGTTGAGGGTAGTGGCGCCGACGCAATGTAGATCGCCCCGGGCCAGGGCCGGCTTCAACAGGTTGGAGGCGTCCATGGCGCCCTCGGCGGCGCCGGCGCCGACCAGGGTGTGCATTTCGTCGATGAACAAAATCACCTCGCCGTCGGAGGCGACGGTTTCCGAGAGCACCGCTTTCAAGCGTTCCTCGAACTCGCCGCGAAACTTGGCACCGGCCAGCAACGCGCCCAGATCGAGCGCCATCAGCCGTTTGCGGCTGAGCGCTTCGGGCACGTCGCCATTGACGATGCGCTGGGCCAGACCCTCGACGATGGCGGTTTTGCCGACGCCGGGTTCGCCGATCAGCACAGGATTATTTTTGGTGCGCCGGGACAGGACCTGGATGGTGCGCCGGATTTCCTCGTCGCGGCCAATGACCGGATCAAGTTGGCCCTCGCGCGCTGCCTCGGTCAAATCTTGAGCGTATTTGTTCAGCGCATCGTAGCCGTTTTCGGCGGTGGCCGTGTCGGCGGTGCGGCCCTTGCGCAATTCTTCGATGGCTTGGTTTAGTTTTTGCGGGGTGGCGCCGGCCTTGGCCAGAATTTCATGAGCCTTGGTCGCCGGCGTCAGGGCGAGGGCCAGCAGCATGCGCTCCACGGTCACATAGCTGTCACCGGCCTTGGCGGCGATGTCATCGGCGCATTTGAAGACGCCGGACATTTCGGATGCGATATAGACCTGCCCGGCGCCAGAGCCTTCGACCTTGGCCAGGCGCGCCAAGGCGTCCTCGGTCTGGGCGAGGCAAGCCTTGGCGTCGGCGCCGGATACGCTCAACAAGCCCGCCGCCAGGCCTTCTTCGTCGTCCAGCAGAACCTTCAGCACATGTTCCGGCGTCAGTTGCTGGTGATTGCTGTTCGACGCCAGCGAATGGGCGGATTGAATGAACCCTCGGGCGCGCTCGGTATATTTCTCTAAATCCATGATCTTCCTTTTTAGAGCATTTCCGGACAAATATGAACCATTTGACCGGGATGATTTTGCCCCGTGGCTAGGAGCGCGCTGCATGGCGATGCATTGGCATCGTCAAAGGCGTGCGACAACGTCCACGGGTCAAAAGCACCCGGCCTTCGGTGGGTCAAATCGGCTCCTAAGGCGGCGCCCCGGCGCTTGCCCGATGC
>JABHAA010000069.1 GCA_018674495.1 Rhodospirillaceae bacterium
ATCCAAATCGCCGTCGCCCTCATCGCATACTTGTTGCTGCAACTCGCCCAGACCACACAAACAACCGTCAAAAGCCCGCTCGCTTTCGCCAGGCTCGTGCGCGCTAACCTCATGCACCGGAAACGCATCGACCAACTGCTCGAACCAAAACCAGACCCGAAATTCTGCCCAAATCAAATGGCTATGCAATGGGCGCGAATTTAAACCGGACAGCATTGGGTCAAGCCGGGGCATGACGAAGAATGTGTAATTCGGTGACGGTTTACTTTTTACTCTGCCGCCTGGATCGCGCCCCAAATCTTGTCCGGGGTCAGCGGCATATCCAGATGGTTGATGCCCAGCGGCGCCAAGGCGTCCATCACGGCGTTGACCACCGCCGGCATGGAGCAGGCGCAGCCCACCTCGCCGGCGCCCTTGGCGCCCAAGGGGTTGCTGTCCGTCGGGTGCGGGTTGTCGATGATTTCAATGGCGCAGAAATCATTGCCCCTCGGCATGGCGTAATCCAGGAACGAGCCGGTCATAAGCTGGCCGGTGTCGTCGTCATAGGCGACGTTTTCCATTAGCGCCTGGCCCACCGCCTGGCCGATGCCGCCCAAAATCTGGCCGCGGAAGGTCAGCTGGTTCAAGACCGTGCCCACATCGTTGACGGCCACATATTTGACGATTTCGGCGCGCCCGGTGTCCGTGTCCACTTCCACTTCGACCACGTGGCAGCCGTTCGGATAGTTGGCCTGTTTGCCCTCATAGTTGGCGTATTCTTCCAGCCCCGGCTCCATGCCGTCGCCCAAATTGGCCGCATCGAACGATGCCGCCACAACCGCGTCCAGGCTTACCGATTTGTCGGTGCCGGCGACGGTAAATGTGCCGGACGCAAATTCGATATCGCCAGTCGCAGCTTCCAGCAGATGGCCGGCAACCTCGCGGCCTTTGTTGATGATGCCGGTGCCGGCGTTCATGGCCGCGTTGGAGCCCATGACCGAAACCCGGGAGCCACCAGTGCCACCGCCGGCCTCCTGGCTGTCCGTGTCGCCCTCTATCACGGTGATGCGGTCGGTATCGATGCCAAGTTGGTCTGATGCCAAAAGCCGGTACATGGTCGGATGGCCTTGGCCCTGTTCGGTGGTGCCAGCAATGATGGTCAGATCACCGTTTTCGGTAAATCTATACGTAACAAATTCCTGGCCGATGCCCACTGCCTGCTCCACATTGTTGGCCATGCCGAAGCCGCGGAGTTTGCCACGTTTTTCGGATTCCAATTTGCGCGCCTGGAACCCGGCATGATCGATGCCGGCCAGCGCCTTATCCATGTTGGAGCCGAAATCGCCGGAATCATAGACGGTTCCAAGAGGCATTTTATAGGGCATGTCCGCCGCCGGGATCACGTTGCGGCGGCGCAATTCGATGGGATCGATGTCCAATTTGCGTGCCGCCACGTCGATCATACGCTCCATAATGAATGTGCTGTCGGGCCGGTTGGAGCCCCGGTAGGGCCCCGTCGGCGAGGTGTTGGAATAGGCGCCCTTCACATTGATATGGATGGCCGGCGTCTTATAGACATTGATCAGCCCGATCAGGCTCAAATGGGTATGCATCATGCCCATGGGCCCGAAAAACGCGCCCATATTGGCCAGGGACGAAACCCGGAGGCCCAAAAAATTCAAGTCCGCATCCAGGGCCAGTTCCGCGTCCACCACCTTGTCGCGGCCATGCTGATCGGAATGCATGCTGTCGGTGCGGTCGTTCTCCCACTTCACCGGGCGCCCGATGCGCTTGGTGGCCCAGATGGCGAGGATGCTTTCCACGGAAAAACCCTTCATGCCGAAAGAGCCGCCCATATTGCCGGTGATCAGATGAAATTTGGACGCATCGGTGTTGAATATCTGCCCGGCCAGCACGCCGCGCATGGCGAACGGCCCTTGGGTCGGTACATAGGCGGTCCAGCGATCGGTGCCGGCGTCATAGCTGGCATTGGTGGTGCGGTTCTCGATGGGGCTGGGCGCCACCCGGTTGACCGTGAGGCGGTGTTTGATCACGTGCGCGGCGCCGGCGAAGGCCGCGTCGGTAGCTTGCCGGTCGCCGAAATTATTATCGAAGGCGAGGTTGTCGGATTTGTCCTGATAGCGGGGCGCACCGGCGCCGACATCGAGCGAATTGGTCAGCGCGTCCAATGGCTCATAATCCACCTCGACCAGCTCGGCGGCGTCCCGGGCCTGGGCCAGGGTTTCGGCGACGATGAAGGCTACCTCGTGCCCAGCCAGGCGCGCCATGTCGGTGGCCAGGATATAGCGCTTGGCGACGAACATCTGATCGTAATCAATATTCGGCAACGGCGGCAGGATGTTGGGCAGCGGGCCAATCTCGTCGGCCTCCATGTCCGCGCCGGTCAGCACCGCCAGCACGCCGGGCGCGGCCAGGGCTTTGGCGGTATCGATGCCGTTGATCTTGGCGAAGGCGTGCGGCGAGCGCAGCACATAGCCAAAGGCCTGGTTCGGAAATATGACGTCGCCGGTAAAACGCCCCTCGCCGCGCAAAAGATAGGGGTCCTCATAGCGCGGGACAGATTGGCCGACTGATACGATACCCATAGTTTACGTTCCCTTGTGTTTGGATTTGTAATTGGGTGCCAGAGTTCCCGATTGCGGCGGGGTGATCAAGGGGAAAAGGGATCGGCCCAGCACCTAACCAATAACAGTGGCCAGTAGCCTAAAAATATTCACTAGGCTGGAGATTTTTTGAGGGATTTATCAGTTGGGCGATAGCCGGACTAGCTTACCCGTGTGTTCCCGCCACAAGCCGAGTCGCTTAATTCTGTATTCAACCAAATCAGGCGACGTTCCGAACACTTTTGCAACTTGTTTGGATGTGCGATTTTTACCTACAGCTTCGACAATTGCAGGTTTTGGCAGTAGCACAGCTGCGGCAAGATAAAATGCGTCGTGTTCTTCTGCCTTATCGTAGGTTCTGCCGTAAGCTTCAGCGACCCGAGCGATTTTAGTGAGTTTATGGCCGAGCAGAATGTGCCAGTACTCCTCCATCACCGTAACTCGCTGCCGCTCAACCTTATGCCAGTCGTTCATGAGAACTGCCCAATTCTCGTTTTCGGAATCTAGAGGCACGCTCATTGCGGACCACTCACTAGCCGAATTTCCGCCAAGCCGCTTTATTGTTTGCTCGTCAAGGTGATTCGTTTTCCTAGCCGGAATCACTTCCACGCCCTCTACTTTAACTCGTAGACTATCTAATGGTTCACCTTTCTTTAGGCCCAGATCATATCTGAACTTCTCTGCAATTCCTTCGAGTTCTTCCTTTGAACGAAATACATTGCCAGATGGACCGTAGTCCTCACCATCGACTTGGTTTTGAGAGCCTCCGTGGCTCTTCAAAGATTGGCGCAAGGATTCAGCAGTTTTAAGGAGAGTGCGCACAGTTGAGGATCGAATATTTTTTCCCGCTCGGAAATGAACGAAAGCGACGTTGTCGAATTGGAGCCCAGCATCTTCAGCGTCCTGACCGAGCCACTCCAAAAGACGGATTTTAGAATTATTGTCGGGTTGTCCTTCTCGCCGTTCAATGCGCGCTAGCGTGGAGAAGCTAATGCCTACTTCCGCAGAAAGCGAGCGAATGCTCAGTCCCTCGGCTTCACGCTTCCGTTTGACAGCTTTGACTAGCTTATCTTCAAATGAGGGCATCTATACCTGTGCGAATAATACAACTTGACACACTCAGGGAATCGAAACAGTGTGTGCGAGTGAACCAGAATCGCACATATAAGCCATCAAGAGAAGGCCTTTTGGCATCAAATGTACTGGTCCGGTTGGAGGAAATTGGTATTGCCTTAGATGAAGATCGACCACTTCGAGTCTTCAACAACGGATTAGTCGTCTTAGATGATGGGTTTAAGACCATAACCGATGAAAAGGAGAAAGTTGATGAACGACACCGCAAAAGAAGACCCAAAACCAGACCGCGGAAAAGGTCCGCCCGACGGAAAAGGACGTCCCGTGGATCGCGGCAGGCCTTTACCGAGCCACGGATCGGCGGCAACGTACTCTCTGAAGATTATAAAAACCAGTTAACTCGTCTTGCGGAAGCATATCCCACTCTTCAAACCTTTAGCGATGATGACGGAATTTGGCTTCAAGCCGAAAGTTCAATTTTGTCGGGTTTGGCGCGTAAAGCCATATTTTTGGTGGCGCTTCCATACAAAATTGGGCTGGGGCCTCGCGCATGGGGATTCTGGTCTTCGGGCAACCGATTTTGGTGGATCGGTCCCCGGCACACAAATTTTCTAGACGGTTCGATCTGCGCGTTCGCCCAAATTGACCAGGTATGGTCCGAGGGCGGCGATCTCAGGAGATTGCTGGACATTTACAGTGGATGGACGCTGCGCCATTTGTATCTTGAAGTTTGTGGTAGGTGGCCGGGAAAACAATACGCCCTTTTAGACGCTGACCCACTCGTGCAAGCTTTTTACCGGCGTATGCAGTGTAAGAGCGACGAACTTTGTGGCTGCGGCTCTAATAGTCGGAGGTATGCCGAGTGCTGCATGCCGCATGATTTGAGATTGAACCTAGTCCAATTGACGACCCATTTTAAACGTCACATCGAAGGTGGCTTCGAAAGTAGAAAACCGCCTGATCCCATCGAGAGTTTTGTAAATGGTCGATCCACACTTCCTCGAATGGCGGATGTCCATCTGCTGATTGGGTCTTCCTGAGTCATAGTCTTCCGATTGTCTAGATTTAACCAATTCCTGATAACGAAATTGACAAAATGATACGGCCACATCCGTCCAAATAAAGGGCCGCTACGCCCTGAACTCCGCAAAGAAATCCCCGCCCTTGTCGTCCACCACAATGAACGCTGGGAAATCGACAATGTCGATCTTCCAGACCGCTTCCATGCCGAGCTCGGGATATTCCAGGACCTCGACCTTGGTGATGCAGTCTTGCGCCAGGCGCGCCGCCGGGCCGCCGATGGAGCCGAGGTAGAAGCCGCCGTGCTTTTTGCAGGCGTCGGTCACGCCCTGGGAGCGGTTGCCCTTGGCGAGCATCACCATGGAGCCGCCCGCCGCCTGGAATTGGTCGACGTAGCTGTCCATGCGCCCCGCCGTGGTCGGGCCGAACGAGCCGGACGCCATGCCTTCGGGGGTCTTCGCCGGGCCGGCGTAATAGACGGCGTGGTCCTTCATGTATTGGGGCAGGCCGTCGCCGGCATCGATGCGCTCTTTCAATTTGGCGTGGGCGATGTCGCGGGCGACGATCAGCGAACCCGATAGGGTGAGGCGGGTTTTTACCGGGTGGCGGGATAATTCGGCGCGGATGGCGTCCATGGGCTGGTTGAGGTCGATGGCGACGACGCCGGCGTCCAAATGATCATCGGTCACCTCGGGCAGGTACTTGGCCGGGTTGGTCTCCAAGGCTTCCAGGAACAATCCGTCCGATGTGATCTTGCCGAGTATCTGGCGGTCGGCGGAGCAGGACACGCCAATGCCCACCGGGCAGGATGCGCCGTGCCGGGGCAGGCGGATGACGCGCACATCGTGGCAGAAATATTTGCCGCCGAACTGGGCGCCGATGCCGAGGTCTTGGGTCATTTTGTGGACTTGGGCTTCCAGCTCCAGGTCGCGGAAGGCCTGGCCGTGCTCGTTACCGCCAGTCGGTAATCCATCCAGATAATGGGCCGAGGCCAACTTGGTCATCTTCATGGTGAACTCAGCAGAAGTGCCGCCAATGACAATGGCCAGATGATAGGGCGGGCAGGCGGCGGTGCCGAGGCCGCGGATTTCCTTATCCAGAAATGCCATTAACGAGTCTGGATTGAGCAGCGCCTTGGTCTGCTGATAGAGGAACGATTTGTTCGCCGAGCCGCCGCCTTTGGCCATAAACAGGAACTTGTAGGCATCGCCCTTGTCCGCATACAGCTCGATCTGGGCGGGCAGATTGTCGCCGGTGTTGACCTCGTCATACATGTTAAGCGCCGCCATCTGGCTGTAGCGGAGATTGTCGGTCGCGTAGGTGCGCCGGATGCCTTCGCCGATTGCGGCTTCCTCGTCGCCGTCGACCCAGACATTTTCGCCCTTCTTGCCCATCACGATGGCGGTGCCGGTATCTTGGCACATGGGCAGTTGCCGCCCGGCCGCGATGTTGGCGTTTTTCAGCAAATCCATGGCCACGAAGCGGTCGTTGTCGGAAGCATCCTTGTCATCCAGGATGGAGGCGAGCTGCTTCAGATGCGCCGGGCGGAGGAGGTGGGAGGTGTCGGAAAAACCCGCCGCCGTCAGCGCTGCGATGCCTTGCCCATCAATGCGCAATATCTGGCGCCCAGCGGCTTCGACAACTTCCACATAATCGGAAGAGACAAGCCGGTATTCGGTGTCATCGGGCATGGCGGGAAGCAGGGGATGGAAGGCATCATTGCTCATCGGTTCACTCGCTGATTGGCCGGGCGTCTTCAGCGCCGAAACATGACAGCGCGGCGCAGGCTCGGGTTCAGGGGCTTTTTTTGCGGAACTGGTCGAGGGTGATGACGTTGGCGCCTTCGTGTTCGGCCTCGCCGCCGTCTCCGGCCTCGTCATTATCGCTGGGCGTGGCTTCTTCAGCAGACGAGCTGGCCGGCATATCCAATTCGGCGCGGTCGATCTCGCCGATGGAGCCGGCGCGCCAGGTGGAGCCTTCGATATTGGCCTCCGGCGCCGTTTCGCCGCTGGGCTGGATTTCGGCGGCGGCCACCACGCCGATCTGCAGGCCGAAATTCACTGACGGGTCGGCGAAGGATTTGACCGCATCGAAGGGAATATGCAGGCGCTGTTTCTGGCCGGAAAAAGAGAGCGTGACCTCAAAGAAATCCACTTCGATCACCAGATCGTCGAATTGATGTTGGAGAACGATAGTGATCTCTTCCGGGTACTGGGCGCGCAGGAAGCCCGGCATGCGCACCTGCGGCGCGGTGGTATCGAAATTGATATAAAAGTGATGATCGCCGGAAAAGCCATGGCGTTGGAGATGGCTAAGCGCGGTCCGCAATACGCCCTGTAGCGCGTCGCTTACCCAGCTATCGTAGGGGAATGCATCTTCCGTCATTTCAGGTCCGTCATTTCATTTCTTGGCCTATCCCCACCAAATTGCCGAACCGGCCAAGGCCGATTCGCCCGAATAAGTGGAGGGCTTCTGTTGCCAGGTGCCCTCCGAACCCCGTGGTAGCTTAGCTGTTAAGCGGCTACCGCAAATGCTTCATTATCGTTAGCATTTGTAAAATTAGCCCGATAACGGTGGTACCATGCCGAGCGAAAACCATGCCTTTACCACGCACGTCGATCCTGTTTCGCCCCCATAAATTTGCGCTGAATTGGCGCGCGCCTTAGGTTTGGTGGAGGCGCCGGGCACTGCCCCCGGGTCCGTTACGCTTATTCCACAAAGCGTTTATCGCCATAGCCGGTAAACCGGCACATCAAATATAGTCTCATCGAGGCGTGAATGGAAGGGGGGCAATTGCAGCCGGGCACTATTCGGTGCTTTGCGCCTGGGCGCCGGAGCCGCTAAATTGGTAGCCCTGACGCCCCGCCATTGGAAAGTCTACTTAAGATGCAACTGACCGAAGACCAGAAAGCCGAGATTGCCGCCGCGCAAGATCAATCCTCACAAACCCGGCGTGCCACCGTTAGCGCCCTCGAAGACATTCTGTATGAGCCGATGCCGGTTCTCGATCACGGCTTTGTCCGGGTGATCGATTATATGGGCGACGATGCTGCCATTGTTCAGGCGGCCCGGGTTTCTTACGGGCGCGGCACCAAAAAAGTCTCCGACGATGCCGGGCTGATCAATTATCTTTTGCGCCATCGGCACACGACGCCGTTCGAGATGTGCGAGATCAAATACCACGTCAAGCTGCCGATCTTCGTAGCCCGCCAATGGATCAGGCACCGCACCGCCAACGTCAACGAATATTCGGCGCGCTATTCCATGCTCGACCGGGAATTCTATATCCCGGCACCGGACCAGCTCGCCGCCCAGTCACAGGCCAACCGCCAGGGGCGCGGCGATGTTTTGGAGGGCGAGGAAGCGGCAAGGGTGTTGGCATTGTTGCAAGACGATGCCACCACCACCTACGACCATTATGTGGAAATGCTGAACGAGGACGCGGACGGCAATGTGGTGGATGAAGGCCGCAATGGCCTCGCGCGGGAACTGGCGCGCATGAATTTAACGCTCAATACCTATACCCAATGGTACTGGAAGATCGATCTGCACAATCTCATGCATTTCCTCAGCTTGCGGGCCGATGACCATGCCCAGTATGAAATCCGCGTCTATGCGGACGCCATGCTGGAAAGCTTCAAGCGCTGGGTGCCGATCACCTATGATGCCTTCACCCAATACCGCATGGGCGCGACCGAGCTGTCGGCGGCGGCCATGGACGTGGTCAAGAAATTGCTCGCCGGCGATGATGTCAGCCAGGAGACGTCCGCCATGTCAAAGCGCGAATGGCGGGAACTGATGGAAAGTTTGGGGCGGGAGGCTTAGCCCCCCGCGACCCGATTAGTTCTTCGACTTATCGACCAGCGCGCCCTCGCCGATCCAGGGCATCATGTCGCGCAGCTTCTGGCCAACGACTTCGATGTCGTGGGCGGCGGCGGCCTTGCGCTTGGCCTTGAAACCGGGCGAGCCGATCTTGCTTTCCAGCATAAAGTCTTTGACGAAGGCGCCGTTCTGAATATCGGTCAGCACCTCTTTCATGCGCGCCTTGACGCCGGCATCGATGATGCGCGGGCCGGAAACATAATCACCATATTCGGCGGTGTTGGAGATCGAATAGCGCATGTTGGCAATGCCGCCTTCATACATCAGATCGACGATCAATTTGACCTCGTGCAGACATTCGAAATAGGCCATCTCCGGCGCATAGCCGGCTTCCACCAATGTCTCGTAACCGGCGGTCACCAGCGATGTTAGCCCGCCGCAGAGCACCGTCTGCTCGCCGAACAAATCGGTTTCGCACTCTTCCCTGAACGTCGTCTCGATAATGCCGGAGCGGCCGCCGCCGATGGCGGAGCCGTAAGACAGGCCAATCTCGAGGGCGGCGCCGGACACATCTTGATGCACGGCGACCAGGCACGGCACGCCGGCGCCGCGCGCATATTCGGAGCGCACCGTATGGCCGGGGCCTTTCGGCGCGATCATGAAGATATCGATATCGTCCGGCGGCTCGATCAGGCCGAAATGGATCGACAGGCCGTGGGCGAAGGCGATGGCCGCGCCGGGCTTGATGCGGCCCTTCAATTCGTTGTTATAGAGATCCTGCTGGGTCTCGTCAGGGGCCAGGATCATGGTCACGTCGGCCCATTCGACGGCTTCGCCCGGCGTCATGACCGGCAGATTTTCGGCCTTCGCCTTGGCTTCCGAGCCGGAGCCCTGGCGCAGCGCCACGGCGATTTCCTTAACACCGGAATCGCGCAGGTTCAGCGCGTGTGCGTGCCCCTGGCTGCCATAGCCGATAACGGCCACCTTTTTGTTTTTGATAAGATTGATATCGGCGTCTCGGTCATAAAATACCCGCATGATTCTTTTCCTCGGAGTTTCTCTAATTCAGGTTTCGGCGCCGCGCGCGATGGCAACGACACCAGTTCTCGATACATCCGCAAGGCCGATCGGTTTCATCAATTCAATGAACGCGTCCAGCTTGTCGGTCTGGCCGACCACTTCGAACACAAAGGACGAATTGGTGCTATCGACCACATGCGCTCGGAATATATCGGCGATACGCAAAGATTCAACCCGCTGTTCACCCTTGCCGGTGACTTTTACCAACGCCATCTCGCGCTGCACGGACGGTCCGTCCGATGTCAGGTTGGCGACATTGTGCACCTGGACCAGCCGGTCGAGCTGAGCGCGGATCTGATCGATGATCATCGGCGTGCCCGATGTGACGATGGTGATCTTGGATAACCGCTCTTCTTCTTCGACCTCCGACACCGTCAGGCTTTCGATATTGTAGCCGCGCCCGGAGAACAATCCGACCACCCGGTGCAACACGCCGGACTCGTTATCGACCAGCACCGAAAATGTGTGTTCGCGGCTTTCGTCATTGCTCATTTGTCTGGCTCCCCATTCTGCCCGGCATTAGGCCGAAACCAATTGTTTGTTGGGCCCAAGATCGATCTCGTTATGGGCGGCCCCAGAGGGGATCATCGGGAACACGTTTTCGTCCCGGGCGACCGCCATGTTGAGAAACACCGGCCCCGGCGTCGCCAGCATTTCGGCGATGGCGCCGGCGGCCTCATCGGGGCGGCTTGCACTCAAGGCTGTAAAACCAAAAGCTTCGGCCATCTTGATGAAGTCGGCGCCGCCCGAGAGATCGCACTCGGATTCGTGGTTGTCGTGGAACAATTCCTGCCACTGGCGGATCATGCCGAGCACGTTGTTGTTGAGGCTCAGAATTTTGACCGGCAGGTTGTTCTTGGAAATGGTCACCATCTCCTGAACGTTCATCATTAGCGAGCCTTCGGATGTGACGCAGACAACACGGGAATTCGGATGCGCCACCTGCACGCCCATTGCAGCCGGGATGCCGTAGCCCATGGTGCCCAGCCCGCCGGACGTCATCCAGCGGTTGGGCTCATCAAAACGCAGATATTGCGCCGACCACATCTGATGCTGGCCCACATCGGTGGTGACATAGTAATCGGAGCCGGCCAGCGTCTTGTGCAGGGTCTCAAGCGCAAACTGGGGCATAATGGCGGCTTTTGCATCCTGATCGTAAGCGAGGCAATCGATGCCACGCCATTTGTCGATACTGCGCCACCAGGCTTTTAAGGCCTTGGCGTCCGGCTTGATTTTTTTCTTGTTCCAAAGCCCGATGATTTTATCCAGGGCTTTGCCGGCATCGCCGATCACCGCCACGTCGACGGCGATGTTCTTGTTGATCGACGAAGGATCGATATCGATGTGGATTTTCTTGGCGCCAGGGGCAAAGGCGTCGGTGCGCCCGGTGACCCGGTCATCGAAGCGGGCGCCCACATTCAGCATAACGTCGCAGTCATGCATGGCCAGGTTGGCTTCGTACGTTCCGTGCATGCCGGGCATGCCGATATAAAGCGGATCGGACGCCGGGAAGGTGCCGAGGCCCATCAGTGTTGTCGTGCAGGGGAAACCCGTCGCGCGCACCAATTTGGTCAGCAGCTTGGACGCTTTCGGCCCGGAATTCACGATGCCGCCGCCCGCATAGATGATCGGCCGCTTGGCCGAGGCCAGCAAATCAACAGCCTCTTCGATGGCTTTGGCATCCGGGTTCAGGCGTGGCTTGTAATTGCGCGGCTCCGAAGCTTCCGGGCCCACATAGGCGCCGGTGCCCAAGAGAACGTCTTTGGGGATGTCGACCAGCACCGGGCCAGGGCGGCCATTGGTTGCCACGTAAAAGGCTTCGTGCAGGATGCGGGCCAGATCTTCGGTCGATTTGACCAGATAGTTGTGCTTGGTCGCCGAGCGGGTGATGCCGGTGGTATCGGCTTCTTGAAACGCATCATTGCCGATCAGGTTGGAAGTAACCTGTCCGGTCAGGCAGACCAGGGGAATGGAATCCATCAGCGCGTCCACAAGGCCGGTCACCGTGTTGGTGGCGCCGGGCCCCGATGTGGCCATGACCACGCCCGGCTTACCGGTGGAACGGGCATAGCCTTCGGCGGCGTGCATGCCGCCCTGCTCGTGACCGACCAGGATATGGCGCAGACGGTTTTGTTTATAGATCTGGTCATAGAGGGGCAGGGTAACGCCGCCGGGATAGCCGAACACCACCTCCACGTCCTGATCGATCAGCGCTTTGATGATGATTTCACCGCCAATAAACCGCTTGGTCGACATTGTTTCCTCCTGGATCGCGCCCTAGTTAAACCAATGCGCGGAGCCATCTCCTTCGGGCCCCAAACGCAACCGCACGCCAGGGTCCAGCTTGCCAGCAGCTAGCCGGACAACGGTTTCTATGGCGCGAGGGAGGCGGAAACTAACCTTTTAAATTTGCGCCGTCAACATGAATTCGCGAATATTTGAAAAGATTTCATAGCGTAAACTTTCCGAATATTGCGCGGACACCTTGTAATCGGGTTCGAATTGATTGCGAAACCAGGTTTGCTGGCGCTTGGCGAAGCGCCGGGTGGCTTGCTTAGCGGCCTCGGCAGCGGCGTCCAGGCTCATATCCCCATCCAAATGGGCGAAAAGCTCCCCAAGCCCAAGGGATTTCATGGCTGGCAGGGCGGCATCCAGGCGAAGCGCCTTCAGTGCCGCCGCCTCTTCCAATGCGCCGGCGGCCAGCATGGCATCGAAGCGGGCGTCGGAGGCGGCGTTTAAGATTTCGCGGGACGGGTCCAGCAACACACTCAGGAAGCGGGCTTCGGTCACGACGGGCACGGGTGCGCCCTCATGCCAGTCAGTCAGACTACGCCCGGTGGCCAGATAGACCTCCATGGCGCGGATAACCCTTTGCCGATCGGCGGCGGGCAGGCGCTCTGCGGTCCCGGTGTCCACCTCGGCCAGCCTAGCGTGAAAGGCTTTGGCGCCCAAATCCTCCCGCATGGCTTCTACTTCACTCCGCACTGCGTCCGGCACGGCGGGAATATCGTTCAGGCCTTCGGCCATTGCTTTAATATAAAATCCGGTGCCGCCGGCCAATACCGGCAAACGGCCGGCGGCCCAAATGCCGCGCATTTCGGCTGCGGCCAGCTCGGACCATTGGGCTGCCGAGCAGGCGTCAGATGCGCTTCGGAACCCATAAAGCCGGTGCGGAACCCGAGCCTCATCCTCTTCGGAAGGCCGCGCCGTCAGGATACGCAGCTCTTTATAGACCTGCATGGAATCGGCATTGATGATGGTGCCGCCGAATTCCTCGGCCACGGCCAGAGCGAGCCCCGATTTACCGCTGGCCGTCGGCCCGGCGATGATCAATGCGGGTTTGGTGGGGGGCATCTCCATGCACCGATCATAACCGGCAATGGCGCTCGATCAATGATGCGGACCCGCATAAGATTCAAAACAAGTGGACGGACCGCCGGGGCGGGCCTATCCTTTCCCCAAGTACTGACTTTTAAAGGGGAATTCTGGAATATGAACGATGAAGTACCCGTACCGGCTGAACCGGCCGCCACCCCCGCGCCTGCTCCAGTACCAGCCCCTGTACCGGCCCGCATTCGCCTCGGCGTCGTCAGCTTCGGCCTGGCGTTAGGGCTGACCTCGGCAATATTGGTATTTCTGTTGGGCATCTCTGCCGCGCTGCTCGATTGGGGCGGACTTGCGGCACAGGTTTTGTCATCCATGTTCGTCGGCTTTGGGCCGACCTTCGTGGGTGCTATTTCCGGCGCTGTATGGGCCTTCGTCGATGGCTTTGTCGCCGGTATGCTAGTCGCTTGGTTCTACAACAAAATTTCCGGACGGCATCACTAAAGACCGCGCCCGAAAGTATCAGTCCTCGACCCAGACCGTGTTGTGCTTGGCGGCGACCGCCTTGCCGGTATCGAAATCGGCGCGTTCTTCCGGGGTCAGCGCGGTCATGTCGTGAAACATGGCCTCCGTCGTGCCTGGCGAATAGACCATCAGCATACGGATACCCTGATCGCCGGCCACCACTTGGTGCGGCAGTCCGGGCGGGATGTGGAACATGGAACCGACCTGGCCATCATGCTCCTCCTCGCCGAGGATAAAGGTGGCGCTGCCTTCGATCACATAAAACGTCTCGTGGTTTTGCGGGTGCTTGTGGCGCCGAGACGCAAAGCCCGGCGGGCAGCGTTCCTCGCACACCTCGTAGGCGCCGCCGGTGTCGCTCGCTGTCACCTTGACAAACATGTCGTTGGCCCGCTCGTACAGATTGCCGCCATCGGGCCCGATAACCTTGCCTTCTTCCATCGATCCGCTCCTTAAAATTTTGTCCCCCGCTCACGCGAAGATCATAGCCCAGGATTTGCTCCTAGTCCAAGGCCAGCGAGATCATCCCGTCGGCCAGCTTTGGCTCGAACCATGTGGTTTTGGGCGGCATGATCTGACTGGCATCGGCGACCGCGATCAAATCGTCCATAGCCGTGGGGTACAGCGCAAAGGCCGCCGCCCAGCCTTCGCTATCGACGCGCTTCTCCAACCCCGCCATGCCGCGGGAGCCGCCGATGAAATCAATGCGCGGATCGGTGCGCGGATCCCCGATGCCCAGCAATGGCACCAGTATCTCGGCGGTCAGGATGCTGACATCCAGCCGCTCCACCGGCGCGGCGTCCGCCGCCGGTGGCGATTTGAGGCGCAATTGGTGCCAGCCGCCGTCCAGATAGAGCCCGAAGCTGGACGGTTGGCTTGGCTTGGCGGGGGCCTGGCTCGCGGTCACATCAAAGGCATCACCGAGCTTGCCGAGAAATTCCGCCGGTGTCATGCCGCCCAAATCGCGGACCACCCGGTTGTAATCCAGTATCTGCACGTCTTCGGCGGGGAAACTGACGATCAGGAAATGCTGGTCAGGCGCGTCCGGCCGAGCTGCCGCCACCCGGCCCGCCGCTGCCGAGCGGTGATGGCCATCGGCGATATAGATTACCCCCAGCCGGTCGAAAGCTTCGGTGACGCCGGCGATATCAGCCCGCTGGTCGATGGTCCAGACGGTGTGGCGGACATCGCCCAGCTGGGCACTGTAGTCGGGCGTCGCAGCGGCGCCCCGCTTCATAATTTTAGCAAGGGCGGCATCGGGTTTATGCACAGTGAACACCGGCCCGGTATGGGCGCCGACGGCTTCGATTTGCGCCACCCGGTCGTCTTCCTTGTCGGGGCGGGTCAGCTCGTGCTTGCGGATAAGATTGGCCTCGTAGGCGGCGACCGAGCCGCCGGCGGCCAGCCCGGTCTGCACATGACCGTGCGTCTCAACCCGGTAGATATAGTAACTCGGGCGCTCATCCCGGCGCAGCACGCCATCCGATATCATGCGCGCCATGTTTTCAGCCCCCTTGGCGTAAACTTCGGGCGCGTGGGCATCAGTATCCTCGGGCAGATCAATCTCAGGCTTGGAAATATGGAGGAAACTGTTCGGCTTGCCGGCGGCGAGGGCGCGCGCTTCATCGGAATTCAACACGTCATAAGGCGGCGCCGCAACCTCGGCGGCATGCCGGGGCGCCGGTCTTAAGGCCCGGAAAGGCTGGACCAGATGTGTCTTGGTATCATCATTCATGGGTGACGCATCATAACCGCTGACGCCCGATGGTCCAGCCGGCAATGGCCCCAAATAGGCGGGGGATTTATTTTTTGGCGGCGAGTTGCAGGGCGACGAAGCGCAGGCCCGATTGTCCCTCGACCAGCATCAGGACCGATTTGCGGCCATCTTCCTGTGCTTTCTTGACCCGGGCCACCACGTCTTTCGGTGCGCGCACGTCGTCCTGGCTGATCTCGACGATGACGTCGCCGGGGCGGATGCCCTTGGCCTGGGCGCCGCCGCCTTCTTCGACTTTAACCACCACGACGCCGTGGGCGTTATCCTTGAGCTTGAATTTTTTGCGCAAACTCGAATTCAGGCGCGCCACCGAAAGTCCGAGCCCGGCCACCAATAATTCTTCCGGCTTGCCGGTTTCTTCCTCGTCTTTGGTTGGGCGAGAGGCGACCTGTTCTTCCTTCAATTCGCCGACGGCCAGCTCGGTAACCACCAATTTGCGGTCCCGCCAAACCTCGACCTTGACCTGTTTGCCGATCTCGGTGCCGGCGACGATGCGCGGCAGGTTCTTCATCTCGGAAACCGGCTTGCCGTTGAAGGTGAGGATGATATCGCCCGACTTGATGGCCCCGCTTTCGGCTGGTGAGCCCTCGGTAACGCTGGCCACCAGGGCGCCCCGCGCTTTGTCGAGGCCGAGGCTTTCGGCAATCTCATCGGTGACCTGCTGGATGCGGACACCGAGCCAGCCGCGCCTTGTGCGCCCGAAGGAGCGCAATTGATCGATAACGCCTTTGGCCGTCGAGGACGGGATCGAAAAGCCGATGCCGACGCTGCCGCCGGTGGGCGAGAAGATCGCCGTGTTGATGCCGACCACGTCGCCATCCAGATTGAACAGCGGGCCGCCCGAATTGCCCCGGTTGATGGAGGCATCGGTCTGGATGAAATCGTCATAGGGGCCAGAATTGATGTTGCGCCCGCGCGCCGAGACAATGCCCGCCGTGACCGAGCCGCCAAGACCGAACGGATTGCCAATGGCGACCACCCAGTCGCCAACCCGCAATGTATTGGAATTGCCGAATTTTACCGATGACAACGGCGATTTCGGGGTGACTTTAAGCACGGCGATATCGGTCTTCGGATCGCGCCCGACGAGCGTGGCTTTGAGGCGCGTATCGTCATGCAGGATGACGGTAATTTCCTCGGCGTCCTGGATCACGTGGTTGTTGGTGATGATGGTGCCGGCGCCATCGATGATGAAGCCGGAGCCCAGCGAGGTGGCTCGGCGCTGGCGCTGCTGCGGCTGGTTGCGGTCGAAGAAATCTTTAAAGAAATCCTCGAACGGCGAGCCTGGCGGGAATTGGGGAAGCTGTTGCTGGCCGCGGTTGCCGGTGACCACCGACGTGGTTGAGATATTGACCACCGCCGGCAATAGCCTTTGCGCCAGATCGGCAAAGCTGTCCGGGGCGCCGCGCGCCTCGCTGGTTGCGGTGAACGCCATTAAGCCCAATACGAAACCCAGCGCCGTCAAGAATTGCGCCGCCGATTTTGGTGCCAAGGCGCAGGTGGTAAAACGATTTTGCAACTTGCTCATGAAACTCCGCTTTCCGCTGGTCATCGGGATCAATGGGCGCATATCTGCGCTGCCATTCAATATATATACCGCACGCGCGGCGAAACCAGTGTAAATTCCCGGCCCCGCGTCATAAATTTTTGGTGACCGATATTTGTCTGGTACCGCTTTAGCGGCGCAGCAACCACACGGCGCCGACGCCTATCACCGCCGCCACCAGACCGGCGCGTCTGAGGTTTGTCGACGATTGGCCAAGGGCCTGGGCCATAAACGACTTCATGGCGTCCGGAAACAAAGCGTAGAGCGCGCCTTCAATGGCCACCATCAATGCCAGCCCGGTCGCCAGGGCGACCGCCAATTCGCTCATCCGATCCACTCCGAACGGAAATGCTTATCTTCCGCTGGCTCCGGGTTTCCGGGAATCGCTCGGCCTTCCTTGTTCGTCACCAAAATAGCGGAAAAAATCTCCACTCGGCGCGCCGACAAATGTCGTGGATTCTCCGCCCAATCCTTCACGGAGCGCGTTCATCGACACCAAAAAATCGAAAAATTCGCGATCGCGGCCATAAGCGTCGTTGTAAACGCGCTGGGCCTCGGCCTCGCCTTCACCGCGCAGGATTTCCGACGTCTTCTGCGCGTTGGCGCGGATGATGGTCGCCTGCTTGTCGGCATCGGCGCGGATGGTGCGCGATTCTTTTTCACCCTCGGCCCGGATTTTGCGGGCCTCCTGCTCGCGCTGGGTCTGCATGCGGCGGAAAATGGCCTGGCTGTTTTCCGGCGGCAGATCGACGCGCTTGATGCGCACATCGATCACCTCGATGCCGAATTCCTTGCCCTGTTCCTTAACCCGGTCGGCGATCTCGCGCATCAGCTTGGCGCGCTCGTCGGTCAACAGGGTGGCCAAGGTGGCGTTGCCGAACACGGAACGCAGGTTCGACGAGATCAGGCGGTCGAGGCGCAGTTCCATTCCCACCTCGTTGGTCACGGTCTGAAAAAACCGCAACGGATCGATAATCTTGTAGCGGGCAAAGCTGTCGACCACCAGTTGCTTCTGGTCCTGGGTCGGCACTTCGGCGGCGCGCGCGTCATAATCCAGTATGCGCTTGTCGAAGCGGACCACATTTTCGAAGAACGGCACCTTGACTTTAAGACCTGGGTCAACCAGCACCCTTTGCGGCTCACCGACCAAAAGCACCAGCGCCTGTTCGCGCTGATTGACGGTGAACAAAGTGCCAAAAAGCACGATGCCGATAACCACGACGATTACGCCGATAATGGCGAGGCTTGATTGTTTCATTAGTTGCCTCCCGCCGGGGTACTGCGTTTTCGCAATTCCGGCAGCGGCAGGTAGGGCACAACACCCGAGCCGCCCGTGGAGTTTTCGATCAGTACCTTATCCATGCCGCTCATAACGCCCTTCATAGTTTCCAGATACATGCGCCGTTTGGTTACGACTTTGTCATTTTGATATTCTTTGAGAACCGAAATGAACCGTTGCGATTCACCCGAGGCAATGGCTATTTTCTCGGCCTTAAATGCCTCCGCGCCATTGGTGATCCGGGCAGCTTCGCCTTGGGCGCGCTGGGTTATCTCGTTGAGATACGCCGTTGCTTCGTTAATGGCCCGCTCCATATCGGCGCGCGCCGCCTGAACATCACGGAACGAATCCAGTACAGATGCCGGCGGGTTGATATCTTGGACAACCACGTCGGTCACTTCGATACCTGACTGATAATCATCCAGGATGTTCTGTGTCAGCTTGATGGCTTCGGCGCTCATCCGGTCGCGGCCCCTGGTACGAATAAACTCGAACTGATTCTTGCCAAGAATTTCGCGCATGGCGCTTTCCGACGCAGCTTTTACGGTCAGTTCCGGATTGCGCACATTGAACAGGAATTTTTCCGCATCCTTGATAATCCAGAAAGTCACCGAACGCACATCGATGATATTTTCATCACCAGTGAGCATCAGGCTTTCTTCCGGCACCGCCCTTGAGGCGCCGCCAGAGCGGGCGCTGGCAGTACGGAAACCAACCTGCACCTGATTAACAATGGTTACCTTAGGCCGGAATACGGTTCCGAGTGGCGTCGGCCAGTTGTAGTTAAGACCCGGCCCTGTCTTTTTGGAAAATTTTCCGAACACCATTGCCACGCCCTGCTCATCGGGCTGCACCGTATAAAACCCGGTTGCCAGCCAAAGCACGAAGGCCGCTAAGACAATCATGGTGATGCGCTTGGCACCGCCGCCGCCGGACGGAATAAACCGTTTGAAGCGGTCCTGGCTGCGGCGCAGCATTTCTTCGATATCGGGGGGTTGCTGCCGTCCCGGGCCGCCGCCGCCCCACGGGCCTTGCCCGCCGCCACCGCCACCACCGCCGCCCCAAGGGCCGCCGCCGCGCTGAATATTCCATGCCATGAGCAATCGCCTTTTCTATCTGAAAACCTGGTGCTTTTAACTTTCGACTTTTGTTGTCTCACTTCGTGCCTTATATGACAGTGAGGCGCCCCTTGCAACGAAGGTTCGGATATAAAAACCGGCTTCCGGCCCGCGCGGGTTCAATTTTTTGTCATATACCATCGCTAACATGCCGAGGAGGTTTATTTATGCCTGACGTCACCCAGGAACAAGTCTTGGAAGCTTTGAAAGCCGTAACCGACCCGGACCGGGGCGGTAACATCGTCGATCTGGATATGCTGCA